>CAJOJC010000001.1 GCA_905234775.1 uncultured Bacteroidales bacterium
TTTTTGGCGCCGCTGACCTACCGGGGCTGACGCCGGGGCGGGAGGGGAAGCGCGAAGGGTTAAAGGTTGGTACGATTTTGTCGAAGATCGTCCCTGAGGTCGCGCGCGGGGACGCTTGCCTGGCTTCTTGCCTGAGTGCGCGCGACCTCCTTCAACCCTTCGAAAAAATCGTCCCCGATTTTTAGGCCCGCGCGGGCTAGGCGTTCCTGCAAACAATGAGGCGCTACCCCTCGCGACAACATCCCTGCCGGGGGCTCAGAATATATATTCGAACGGGAGGGAAAGCGCGAATGCTTCGTGCCGTTGGGTGGATATTCCTGTGTTACAGAGAGTTGCTTAAATCAAACTCCGAAAATTTCCGACTTTGATTTGCATAATTACCTGTAAATCAATGAGTTCCACCTGACGGTGCCAATGGTAGGACAGTCGAGTGCGCGGTGTCCCGACCGAATACCCCCACTACCGCTGGAATATATATTCCCCCTGCCAGCTCGCTCCTCGCGAAGGGTAGGACATCCTTTGCGCAGTACCGCTTCACTCGCGGCGTCAGAAACAATAGGGGGACGATTTTTTCGAAGGGTTGGAAGAGGTCGCGAGCAATCTTGCGAGCGGCCTTACGAACGATCTTCGACAAAATCGTACCTGGCGGACACTCCCGCTCGCGACTTGATAATCGTCAGGAGCGGCCGCAGGTCCTTCGGGCGGTCTTTCCCGCTCGGCGCGGCGCGATCGAGGGTAGGATACTGGTGGATAAAGGCAGTGAGCGTGGCTATCACCCCTCGCGCAGGGGGTGATGGGAGCGAAAAAGGCCCAAAACGTGGCTATCACCCGAATTGCGGATGGCGATAGCCACACCCTGCAAGCGAATAGATAGGGACCTTCCGCAAACGCGTGGGTGACCTTCCGCAAATAAGGGCAGGAGACGTCCGCGGAAGGGAAAAATAGAACTACTCTGCGGGAATTTCCGCAGAGTAGTATGAAGTTTTTACACACCAAGAGGCTCGATGAGGAAAGGACCGACCCCTCGGGGGGGTCTGTTGATTAACGGTTAGAGGTCCGGAGGACCGAGGGCGCCGTTTCGATTAACGGGGCGGGGAATAGGCGCATTTCGGGGGCGCTAGAGTTCCCAGCCGGGTTCGTAGTCGCGGGTGAAGAGGGCGGAGGCTTCAGGGGAAGGATTCACCAACTCACCGGACACGGGATTGACGGCGATGGAAGCACCGACGCGCTGGGCGATGTTGCCGAGCTGAACCAGCTGTGTGCTGATGCAGGCGTCGCGGATGGTGGAGTTGAGTGGCGAGCCCGTGCGGATAGCTGCGAACCAATTCTTGAAATGGATTTGGTCGAGGCGCTCCGAAGGGTTGATAAGGTTGCCCGGCTCGAAAGTGAGTTCGCTCGTCTCGTGCTTGATCACTGCGCCCTTCATGTCGAGGATTTTGTACTCGTTGCCTCCGCCAAGGAGCACCGTGCCGTTCTCACCATAGAAGGCGACGCCCACGCCGTATCCGTCGACGGGAGTGCTGTTGCAGCTGCGCCCTTCCCAGGAGCCGGCCGCCGCGTCGCCGAACTGGTAGGTGATCATCTGGGTGTCGGGCCACTCCCAATCGTCGTGGTAGCGGAAGCGTCCGCCCACAGACTCGACGAGAGTAGGGTATTCGACTCCGAGGCCCCAGCGCAGGATATCCACGAAGTGGGTTCCGTTGTTGAGCGCTTCGCCGGTGCCCCAGCGGTAGAACCAGTGCCAATTGTAGTGGATATAGTTGTCGTGGAACTCGCTCACGCGCGGAGCCGGCCCCTGCCAAAGGTCCCAGTCAAGTTCGGCGGGCACGGGCACGGCCTTGCCTCTGCCGATTGACGGTCTGTTGGCGGTGTACCACGATTTGGCGTAGCGCACACGGCCGATGCTCCCGCCCCTTACCTCGTCGATTGCGGCGATGATATTGGGCCATGAACGGCGCTGGTTGCCAGCCGTAATCACCAGCTCGGGGTGCTTGGCCGCCTCCTCGAGTATTCGGTAGTTCTCTGAAGGGCAGTAGCTTGAGGGTTTCTCAAGATAGACGTGCTTACCTGCCTGGAGGGCCATGATCGCAGCCTTGGCGTGCCAGTGGTCGGGCATAGCTATCACCGCGGCATCGAAGTCGCGGCTCTCCATGAACTTGCGGATGTCGGCAAAGCCCTTGGGGCGCTTGCCAGTCTGAGACTCTATCTGCGCAAGACACTTGTCGAGAGCGCGTGAGTCGCAGTCACAGATGCATGTAACCTCGCAGAGCGGCATCTTGGCGAAACTGCTCGCAAGGGCGAGACCGCGGGAGTTGACGCCCACAACGCCGACACGGATCAGATCGTTAGCCCCGATGACTTTCCCTTTTGTGCGCGACATTGCGCCTGCGCTGAAAAGACTTCCCGAGGAGAGGGCTGCAGTGGCGAGAGCAGCCTGTCGGATAAATTCTCGTCTGGTACTCATATCTTGAATATTTTTCTGATTAACAAAACAATAAGCCTAATTATCGCAATCGACACATATAGCCCGAGCCCGAAGCACACCACATATCCTATCTGGGTGAAAAGCTCGTACCACGGGCGGTGATAAGCGATGATTGCGCCGGCGTTGACCCCTTCTGCAAGAATAAGGCAGATCAGCAGGATCCCTATCTCACGCATGACGTGGTAGTCGCGGATTACTAAATCTTTCATAGGCTCTAGAATTTCATATAAGGGATCTTGTATTCTTCAGGGAAGGTTACCACCGTCTTGGTGTCCATCGCGAGGTTCCCAAGCAGGCAGAGAACCGTGGCACTATAGGCCTCTTCCACCACGTTCTCCACCTTCTCGCCTGTGATGCACGAGGTACAGAAAGCAGAGAGAATCAGATCGGACCCGTCGTGGTCGGCTGAGACCATGTTCTGGCCGCCGTTGACGCTCTGGGGCCCCTTGATGAGGGGATGGGGAGTATAGCTGTTGCGCAGTTCAGGCCGCCAGCTGGGCCCTGCCGCAGGTATCGCCCCGAAAGTCTTGTCGCGCATCTGGGCGAGCAACTGCTTCATTCCCGACACGGTGTCGTCCTCTTCGAGATAGTACACGCCTCTTGTCAGGTCAGCGGTGCCTTTCTTTCCGAGAATCTGGTCCTCCATCGCGTTGTATTTGTTGGAGATCAGCGACTCGTAGGTGATCTTGCGGCCGTCTGAGTAGCGGTAGGTGAGGCTCACGCTGTCGTAGACCTCGCGCCCGTCTTTCCAGTAGACTATGTCTCCGAGTCCGGCCACTTCGACCGGAATCTTGTCTGCCGCCCAGTTGCATATTTCGAGCTGATGGCAGGCAAGTTCGGTCATAAGGCCTGCAGAATGCTCTTTATAGAGACGCCAATTGATCTGCCTTTCGAGCGAAGGATCCGGCACGGGGCGCCTCCAGTCTGCATTGCGGAACCAGTGGCAGCGCATCCCGACCACATCGCCAATCAGCCCCTCACGTATCTGCCTGATGCCTTCGATGTACTTAGGGTCGTACATGCGCTGCATGCAGTAGTAGAGCGCCTTTGGGGAACGCTGGTAGGCCTCATAGACAGCCTTGCACTCATCGAGCGTCAGGGCCATCGCCTTCTCGCAGAAGACATGCTTACCCGCCTCGAGCGCATCGAGCGTGATTCGGGCGTGCGATCCCAGCGGGGTCGCGATTATCACACCGTCTATCGAGCGGTCTTCCAGAAGGGAGCGGTAGTCGGAGAAAAGCTTGGCATCCGGGACCATCGCCGCTGCCGCCCTGAGGTTGACCTCGTAGGGGTCGCAAAGAGCCACGACCCGGGCGTGGGCGATGTCCCGGAGCATGGTCAGGTGATACTGCCCGCGCGAGCCGCATCCTATCAGCGCGACCCTTGCCTGTCCCCGGGCCTGCGATGCGGCCTCGGTTTTCTCTGGCGAACAGGCTTTCAGCCAAGGCATTGCAGCAAGAAGCGCAGCTCCTGCCCCGAGCTCTTTGAGGAATTGCCGTTTGCCGTTATCTATTGTCTCTGCCATAGCTCAAATATAATCATAAGTTGTAAAAAAACTGCGCCTCGGCTCCGGGGAATTCGGCGAGCAACTTCTCGCGCCTCCCGCATTGTGCGGCCATCAGGGCCGTGCTGAGCACCTCAGCATCGGCCGGGTTCAGAGCCGTCACAACCACCACCCGAGGCGAAAGCACCCTCTCGCCGCTTTGGGTGTCGACTATTTGCCCCCCATATCCCGGGGTGTTTCCGGAGACCGAGAGAGCCGAGTCGCACAGTCGGACAGTGCATAGTGTACGTCCGCTGAAGGGGTCAGGCACATCGACCGTCCACGAATCTCCGTAGGGGTGGTGCCCCAAACCCACGATCGAGCTCCCGCCGAAGTTGATCAGCGCGTTGTGGATCCCGCGGTCGCGAAGAGTCTCTGAAGCCCACTCGAGTTCCGCCCCCTTTCGTAGCCCCCGCCGTAGCGCACGTCGAAGATGCCGCCGGTCTTGGCGCGGTAGAGCTCCGCAAGCTCGCACCACTTTGTCATTTGCTCCGAAAAGGCAAGGTCTCGCTTGGAAGCGGCAAGAGCCGAATTGAGGCGTGAAACCTCGCTCGAAGGATCGAAACGGTTCAGAAGCGAGTCGTCGGCGCTGATATGCTCTATAAGGGAGTCAACAAGGAGTTCGGCAGCGCGTTTCTCGATATCTGTGAGAAGGATTTCGAAGCGGGTGCCCATGAGTTTCTCGGCGCAGCAATATGCCGTGCGGGACTCGCTCTCGTATGTGAAATCCTTGGTAAGCATCTTATTCCGATAGACGTGCCTTTTGGACCGCCGAGGTGGTCAGACTGTACTTGGCGAGGGTGTTGGGCGCTTCCCACGCCGGCATCTTTGAGCCCCGGACATAACGCAGAAAATCGTTCATAACCAGCGAGAAATGGTCTTCGTGGGTTAGAGTGATCTGCGGAGTGATGTCCCGCCCGCAGTCAAGCAGCTTGCGCGTATAGCCGGTCGATGAGTCCTGGAGCACCCGGACCTGCCCGTTTTCGCAATTATAGACTGCTCTGAAAGTGTCGGGACCCCCCGCGAAATCCCAGCGGACATAGATCTTTACGTAGAGATCGCGTATGCGAAGGAGCACCGTACCGTTGGAGTATACCTGAAGTTTACCATCTTCCACCCGGTCAGCGAGGAAAGAGGGAAAAGCCTTTGCTCCTGTCGAAGCGCTGAACTGTTCGGCCGTGATCTCGGTAGGGAAGTGCGATGCGCTTACTACTTCCACCTCACCGGAGTCTATGGCCTCATCCGGGAAGCACTGCCACATCACAAGGTCTATAAGATGGGTAGTCACATCTGCGATACCCTCGCCCTGACGGCGTACGTCGTAGTACCATGCCGGGCGCATGAGCGGCACTCCGTCGACTTCCTTGTAGAAATGGTGGATGCTTTCCATCACTATTCCGGGATTCTCAGGGCTGCCGCCGCAAAGAGTGCGATTCGCCAGGGCCCTGCGAGTTGCGATATTGACTTCGTCGTGACGCTCAGTCATGAGATCCAGAATTACGAGACCCTTTCGGGAAGCCAGCCTGTAGGCTTCGCTGAGAGTGACCATGTCGGCGGAGTCCAGCGCCATGGGCTTGTCTGAAAGCACGTTGTAGCCAAGTTCTACGCAATGGAGTATCGCCTTAGCCTTGAAGGAGTTGTCGCCTGCAAGGACGGCGACCTCACGGGGCGACGAGGCTTTCGGAATAGGGTTCACCTCCTCGACGGTCCAGTGAGTGGGGGAGTTTTCGCGCGAGTTGAAACGCTGCACGGAAGCGGTCCACGAATCGATTCCTTCGCCTCTGGGAGAGCACACGCTCACCGTCTTGTCTACTCCAGGGAGGTCTTCGCGCAGCACCATTGCGGCATGGAAATGTCCCGGGTTGACGACCGTGATCCTGACTTGCTGCGAGCAGGAACAAAGACAAAGCAGAGCACTTACCCCAAGAACCAGCCGTGATGCTCTCATCGTCCCAGCGATTTAAGAAGTTTGGCTGCTTCCTTCCGCCCCTCGTCCATAGCCTCTTTGATCGTGACCGGCTTGCCGCCGCGTTCGATGCTCATATTGGAGGCTTTCATGAAAGCGTAAATCTCGATAGTTTCTTCGGGCGCCACTGGAGGCACTCCGGTTTGGAAGAAGGTCAGAATCTGGTCGAGCAGTACCTTGTAGCCGGCGTAGCCTCCGGCGGGCACTGCCCCCTCCGGGGTAAGCGCCGTGCCGCCGTAGATGGCCGGCCCTTCCACTATTGCCCTGAACGTGCCCAGACGTCCGTCTCCCCATACTCCCGTAACTACGTCTCCTTGAGGCGAATGGGCGCGGCTGACGCTCACGCATCCGGGGCCCATGAGGGTATAGAGGGTCTCGACCCCATGTATGCCGTAGAAGCCGAAATCGGGGTGCGTGGGCTCTGTCTTGTGGGGAGAATAGCAGTCGGCTGCTAGTATCTTGCCGTATTCGCCCGCACGCAGCTTCGCGTTCTCAGGAGAGAAGCGGAGTGCCGATGAAGAGAAGATCGGGATTCCGTATTCGGCTGCAAGCTGGTAGATGGCGAGAGTCTCGCCGAGAGTCGCACCTATCGGCTTGTCGATGTAGCAGGTTTTTCCGGTCTTGAACACCTCGAGAGCCTGCTCGAGGTGGGGATGTCCGTCGTTGGTCTCCAGAAGCACGAAATCCACTTTCGAGCACAAATCGGCAATTGATTCGACGATTTCCACTCCATACTTGCGCACTTCTTCAATGTAGCCGGGGATGCGCTTGTAGCTCGACTCAATAACCTTCGAACCATAGGGATTGGCGGCTACCACCTCAAACTCGCGAACGAAAGGCTCATCGGAGTCGGAGTTCAGGAGCTCCGTGAAAGCTGTGGAATGTGAGGTGTCAAGGCCGATGATGCCGAGTTTGACCGGCTCGGCGGGGGCCTCTGATGCGGGCTTCGGGCCGCCGCAGGCCGCAACCATGACGGCCAGAGCAGCGATTGCAATTATCTTCTTCATAGTAATGATGCGCTGTCTGAATCAAGATAAAGGTAAGATTTGGCGTGGGTGCGGAGCACGCTCGCGGGGCATGATTCCGTGACGGGACCCTGCACTGCGGCGCGAACTGCCGCCGCTTTGGTGGGGCAGGGAACGATGCAATACATGCTCTCGGCAGCCGTCAGAGCCGGGATAGTAAGCGTGAGCGCATGGGTCGGGACCTGCTCGACCGAACCGAAACATCCGTCGTGGACCTGCTGCATCCTGCAGACATCGTCGAGAGGGACAATCTTCACGAGAGCCGGGTCGTCAAAATCGGCGACTCCCGGATCGTTGAATGCGATATGGCCGTTTTCGCCTATGCCCAGGCAGACGATATCGACAGGGTACTTGCGAAGAAGCTCGGAATAGCGCCGGCATTCCTCCGAAGCGTCGGGCGCGTCACAACTGATGTAGTACACCTCGGCGAACGGGACAAGCCCGAAGATATGCCTGTCGAGGAAATTCCCAAAGCCTTGGGGGGCATCGCAGGGCAGTCCGATGTACTCGTCCATGTGGAATGCTCTGATCCTCTCCCAGGGAATCCCGGGAGTTGCAACCAGCGAAGCCAGAAAGGCCGACTGCGAGGGCGCCGCGGCAAATATCATATTGATCATTTCCTTGCGTGAGAGCGCCTCATGAATCGCCGCGGCAACATCTGCCGCAGCGGCGGCTCCCATCTCGGGCTTAGTAGGGTAAATTTTAATTTCCATTATATATCAATCTTCCGCCAATCAAGGTTTTGTACACTTTTATGTCGTCGTCGAATATTACTATGTCGGCATCGTATCCGCTTGCAAGCGATCCCTTCCTGCCTTCGAGTCCGAGGATCCTGGCCGGATTGCGGGTCATCATAGCTACGCTCTCTTCGAGAGTGGCACCCGAGAGGGCGTGCATGGTGCGGACTAGCCTGTCTGCAGTAGCAACGCTGCCCGCAAATGCCGAACGGTCGGGGAGTTTGGCGACTCCGTCTTCCACTATGACGTCCTGTCCGCGCTTGAGACTGCCGAGAAGGTAGTGGCCGTCAGGCATTCCGGCCCCGCGCATCGCATCCGTACAGAGGGTGATGCGCTCAGGCCCTTTGATCTTATAGATGAGGCGCAGGAGCGATCCTGGCAGATGAACTCCGTCGGCGATGATCTCCACATCGACCTCGTCGTGGAGATAGCCTGCCTCCACTGCGCCCGCATAACGGAAGGCATTGCGCCTGACGACGGTCGACATGGCGCAGTAGAAATGGGTCATAAGACTGTAGCCTACTTCGAAGGCGGCTTCACACTGCTCGCTGGTAGCGGCTGTGTGGGCGATGGAAGCGACTATCCCGCGCCGACGCAGTTCCTTGCCCAGTTCGAGCGCGCCTTCCAGTTCGGGCGCAACGCTCACGCGGACTATGTCGTCGAAGCCGTCGAGCATGGGGAGATAATTGTCCGGAGTGGGAAGCTTGAGGTATTGCGGGTCCTGGGCTCCGGCCATCTGGGCCGAGAAAAAGGGGCCCTCGAGGTGAAGGCCGGCGAATTCGGCGCCTTCTGTATTGACTTCCACAGCCTGCTTGTAGATGCGGAAAGTGTTCTGGAGTTCCTCATCGGAGCAGGTCAGGGTGGTGGGCGTCATACAGGTAGTACCATGCTCAGCATGGATGCGCGCCGCGCCGAGAAAGGCATCCAGAGTGCCGTCCATAAAGTCGTGGCCGCCTCCGCCATGGACATGGATATCAATAAAACCGGGTGAGATATAGCGTCCTCCGGCGTCAATATCCGGCTTGCCAGCCTGGGAAGCAGGTATCACTGCCTCGATCCTGCTGCCGCTCACAATCAGTGAAACATCGTCCCTGATGCCGCTGGGGAGTATTACGCGGCCTCCGCCGATTATTGTCTTTTTGTCCATCTTTCTATCTTATAACCGTAAGTCGCATAGAATATGAGGTAAATGAAGCAGGGGATAAGCACCCAATAGCCCGCCGCGAGCGAGACTTTGTCTGCCACGAGCCCGTAGATCTGAGGCATGATGGCATTGCCGCAAAGGCCCATGATCAGCAGCGAAGAGCCGGTCTTGGTGTGCCTGCCTAATCCGCGGATGGCGTGCGGCCAGATGCCCGCATAGATGAGGGCGTTGGGAAAGCCGAGCGCATTGAGAAGCAGGAGCGACAGGGTCACCTTATGCCCGAAGAATGTCACCGGGGTGTGTAGGAATATGACTCCGAGCGAGAGCAGAAGCCCGAGCACCGTACACACTATCAGAGCGTTTTTCTGAGATATTACTCGCGGGATAAGGATGATGCCCAGGATGTAGCCCAGCATCGTGCAGGTGAGAGTGTACGACGGGAATACCTTCGCCTCAAGCATATCCAGCCCCATCGAACCTGCATATTGGATGAGAGTGTCAATTGCGATGACTTGCGCCCCGACGTGGAAGAAGATGGCAAGCGCGCCGAGCACCAGATAGGGGTAGCTGAAGATGCTCTTGCGGTCTTCGCCGCCGCCAGCCGAAGTGTTGTCGGAGGTAGTGTCGATCTCGGGCAGCACGGAATGCCTTATAAAAATGCCGAAGGCGAGCAGCGCTGCGCCTAGAATGCTATAGGGCACGATAACTCGCCTGATAAGTTCGTCGAGCACTGCGGCCTTTGTCGCAGGGTCGAATGCTCCCTGCTCAATGAGCCTGAAAGTCTCAGCGTCGGAAGCCTTAAGGATCACTGCAGCGAACACGAGAGGCGAGATGATGCCTGCGAGTTTGTTGCAAATGCCGACTATGCTTATACGCCTCGCGGCGCTCTCGATGGGCCCCACGATGGTTACATAGGGATTGGCTGCGGTCTGAAGTATCGCTAGGCCGGTACCTATCATGAACAGGCCGGCAAGGAAGATTCCGAAGGTGCGAGTGAGCGCAGCGGGCACGAACACGAACATACCGGCCGCCATGAACATGAAGCCATACATGATTCCGCGCTTGAAGCCGACCCGGTCGAGGAGTCTGCCCGACGGAATCGCCATCACGAAATAGGCGATGTAGAAGGCGAAGGTGACGAAGTATGACTGGAAGTGGGTGAGTTCACACGCTATCCTGAAGTAGGGGATCAGGATCGAGTTGACCCATGATACGAAGCCGAAGATGAAGAACATCGCGGCCAGGATCACCATCGAGATAACGGTCTGTTTGCGAGTAAGGGTTGTCATAGGCTGCTAGTGGCTGTCTCTGATAGGTCGGGTGATCACCCAGTTGCAGAATTCGTGGTAGAGCTCCTTGTCGAGGGAGTTAGAGGAGTCACGAAGCCACTTCACAGCCCAGGCGCCCTGGTAGTACGCCAGGCGGCTCTTTTCCCATGCGCCGTAGTCTTTGAAGGCGTTCATGTAGTCGCGTAGCCTGCCCGCCCTGGTTCCCCATCCCTGAATGACGTTGCCGTCAAACTCGACTTCGAGCCCCATGTTCTGGGCGATTACGTCGTTGATGGCCCGAAGCATCTGACTCTGGCCCCTTACAGCATAGTCGGAATCGGAAAGCCATGCGGTATTGGGCTGCATGAAAGCGTAAGTGAAGCCGTAGTCACGCCATTTGTTCCAGCCTTCGGCCTCGAAATAAGGGATCCAGTTGAAACTGTAGTTCATCCCCTTGAGATAGCTTCCGACGTCGCTGATAATGGCCGAAGTATGCGTAGACTTTTCGGCTACCCAATAGAAGCCCGCAAGCTCGACATTGGTGTAGTCCTGCTTGTAGAACTCCTCACGCACACGGTCTATGTACCATTTGACGGCAGTTACGCGGTCGTTGGGAAGGTTGAAGTCGAGCGTACGGCCGTCGACCTTTCCCCAATACGTGGTGCTCGAGCTGTTGTCGTAGGGATTGGCATGGGTGATGGGCTCCGGTATGCCCACGATGATCTGCCGTTTGTGGGGAGGTTCACCGAGGATGGCTTTTGCCTTCTCGACGCTCTGGTCGATAGCATGGGCGGCGGTATTGCGCACGAAATAGTACTTCGCAAGCTTGTCCCAGTCGTCCTGCGTGGCGCTTTTATTTATCCTTTCTTCGTTGTATGAGTATCCTGTTATGAAGGTTACGCCCGCTCCTCCGTTGGTCGCCGGATCCATGAACTCCAGGAACAGGAAGGAATCAAACAGCCAGTGGGCATAACCTTCCTTGTCTTTGTACACGACATAGGCGTCGGTATAGTCGGTTCCCCAGACGATAGGTGAACGATGGTGACCATAGCCGTAGAGCAGCACCATGTCGGTATAGTCCGCGATCTCGGTCCGCTCCGGCTTATCTTTCGGAGTCTCGGTGGTGTCTGCGTGAGGATTCACTGTGGTGGTATCAGTGTTTTCGTGCCTGCCCCACTGAGGAATATCCTTGGGGTGATTGTCGCCGCCGCAGGAGAAAAGCAGCAGGAGAGAGGAGAACAGTATCAGTATCTTTTTCATTATTTCTTGTAGAATCCTATTGTCGAGACTACCGGACGGTTTTCGGTGTTGCCGTTCATGTCTTTTTCGAGAGAGTTAAGGCGCGATCCGCCTGCCCACATTGCAGTGGAGCCGCCGCCGTCCATATTGACGGCATAGTTGCACCCCAGGCCCTTCATCACGCGGGCGAGCTGTACAAGATCGAGTCCGGTGGAAGTCTTGATGCGGCCGTCGCACACGAAGAGGATGATCTTGCCGTCGGGCAGGATACCTACTGCTGTACGATCTGCCAGCGAGCCGGGGCCGAAGATGTCATAGGGCATGATCTCGAAGTTGTTGCGGTAGTACTCGGTGCCTTTCGCAGTTTCTGTAAAATTGAAGGGGATCTGGCCGTCGTAGAGCAGCACGGGACCCGCTCCAAGAGCCGCCGCAGGCTTCAGTCCCATCTCTTTTTCGGGCAGCAGGGCATTGGGCTGGGCATAGCGCGCTTCACCGCATACGGAAGCGAGAGGCCTGCTGTAGTAGTGGGTGGCATTCTGGTTGTCCGTCCCGGCCCACACGACGGAAGGCTTGCCGTCGGATCCAAGCGCGAAGGTGCCTCGCGTGACAAAGTACATCACATTGTACTCGGGCGAAGTGCTCCTTAGCGAACCGCGCACCGAAGGAACCGGATTGAGCTGGCTGCCGTTCAATACCGCATGACCTGTGTGCTTTCCGTTGTAGAAGTATCCTCCGTTGACCATGACCAGGGTCGAAGCATCGGCCGAAGCCTGATTCTCGAGAGTAGCCGCAGCGCCCGGGACCTTGATCTTCACATCGACTGCCGAAGGGTCTGCGAGGGCATACCAGGCTTCGAAATTCTTGCCTTCCACCTGAGTTTTGGCGTGATAGACGGAAACGGCATCGGGAAGTCCGGCTACCGTCAGCTTTTCCCAGTCGAGCTTGATAGGCTCGGGCTGAGCAGGCACTGCAACCGTTGCCCCTTGGCTGTAGACCGTCCCCTCGGAGTTCTTCAGGTAGACATTGACCGTGGCTTCGGTATTCTGCTTCGGCAGCGGGATAACCTGCATCAGGGATGCTCCTCCCTCGGGAAGAGCCGGGCCCGGATAGTAAGCTCCTTCATAGAAAAGTCCGTAGGAGTCGGATCTGCTCACGGAGGCACTGATCGAATAAGTGACGGCGATGCCGCAGTAATCAGCCTCCGCGGCCGATATGGACAGGTCTTCGGAATAGTTGAGAGTATCTTCGACCGGTTCGGGAGGAGTCGGAGGAAGAGGCGGGGTAGCAGTGTCTGCGGGTTCAGTGCCGTGCTTGCCCCACTCGGGAATAGCCTTAGGAGTTTTATCTTCGCATCCTGCCAGTGCGATAACAGAGGCAAGGACGAGCGCCATGAATCTTATTTCCATATCTTGAGAGCTTTTCTTGCGTCTATGACTACATTTCTGCCGTCGGGCAGGCTTACTTTATGGGACTTGAAGTCCATGTTGACAAGTATGTATACGTCGCGGCCTTTGGTGGTTGTCCATTTGGCGCCCATTACGAGATTGGTCGGCTGATAGCCGGGAATATCCTTCTCGGGATTGTCGCCTCCCGGAACAAATTCACCCATAAAGCGGCCGCCTTCGAATATATCGTGATGCCCTTTGCGGAATGCGCCGAGTTCGCGGAGGAACTCCGCCTGAGCGGCGTTTTCTTCTTTGAAGAGAGTCACTGGATCGATCCAGCCCAGCTGCGAACCCCATAGCAGACTCTTCATCGTGATATAGTCGAACGTGCCGTCGTTGATCTTGCCGGGAATGTAGGTGAAGCCGCTGTAGATGCACCTGTCGGAGTAGATGAGAGGGAAGAGCGGCACCATCCTCATATAGTGTACGTGAGGCGAATTGACTACGAGCATCATATCGAAAAGGTCGATGTAGCACTCTGCATTTTCCTCGGTAGTCACTGCCTGCCCGGGCTTGTAGACATTGCTGCGCATATTCTCCATCATCTGGCGGTAGGAGAGATGCCACCAGGCTCCGCCGCCCAATGCGTGTGAATGGTTGGGGGCATAGCAGGCCTCGCCTTTGGCGGCGCCTATCTGGTCGATGTACACGCCGTTGGTGCCCAACTCGTTGAGAATCCTGTAGTTGAGACTGTCCTGGAAATGCTGCCAGATGGGGGAAGACGGGCATGTGACGGTATTGATCACCTTCGAGCTGTATACCTCGGTGTAGAGGGTGCCGTCGCGCTTGCGGCAGCTGGCGTCCTTACCGTTCATCTCGTCGTAGGTGTGGTTGCCGGTGTCCCAGAGGCGTCCGTTGATATAGGGAGTAACGTGGGCGCCGAGCTTCTGCGATTCGGCTACCATCTCCCTGAACCCTTCTTTTTCGGGGAAATAGTCGGGGTAGTCGGTGTCAAAGGCGTTGTGGTGCCACTGATACCAGTGGAGTCCGATGCCCTTGCCGAAGAACTCGATGCCCTTGCGCACGGCGGCCATAGTCTGTTCTGTGACCCCCACAGGCCTTAGCCAGACGTCGCTCTTCTTCATCCAGGGAGCTATTTCGCGCTCCTTTAGGTCCTTGGCGCCCCATCTGGTGCTGAGGGCAAAGGGCCTGTACCACTTAAGAGCGGTATCTTCCCAGCCGTCGCGGGTGAAGCCCATCACCGTGCTCCAAGGGATCTCGAAGACGCCGAATTCGTCGGTCCAGGCGGCAGAAGCTATAGTCTTCTGGCGGAAGATGCATCCGTCTCCCTCGCCTCCGACGGAGAACACTTTCTGGGAGGCGTCCTTGTCGCGGGTCGAGAAGAACACCGTACCCTGGCTGCTTGTCATCATCGTCATCTGCATACTTCCCGTGCAGGACGGATACTCCGAACTCAGCCATCCGGAAGTAGGGGCGGAATACATTGTACCGAAGGCCGCCGAAAGTATCACTTGTGCCCATTCAGGGCGTTTGACTGCGATGCGCGGATATTCGGCCGTCATCACCGTCCAACCCTCAGGCAGCGTAACTTCGAAATCAAACTCCGGCATCTCCATCTCGGGCTTCAGGCTGACGCTCATAAACACGCAATAGTCGGTGCTGCCTTCGAGTAGAAGCTTCCAGGTGAACTGTGCGGTGTCATTCTTCTTCTCTCCACCATCGTAGACCGACATCCAGGGCTTCAGAACCGGATTCTCGCCGCGGGGACCGAGAAGCTCGATCTCCCAGGGCGGAGTGGTCTTGGAGGCGGCGATATCGACTCCCTCCATGACGAAACTCTTGATCTGGAATTGATTTCCTCCGTCGAACACAATCCTGGCGTGCTCGTTTTCGAGTACAATGTCTTCCTGGGCATAAGCCAAACCGCCGGTAAGCGCAAGGGCAAGAATTAACAATCCCTTCATTACTTTCTGCTGGTAAATTCACGGCACTTTTCAGCGCCTTTGATTATCGTCATAGGGACATTCTCGTCGAAGATGTCCCAGTATACTATTGCAGGTTCTCCGTCCAGCGTGAATGAGAACGCACGGACAGGACCCTCACTGATGAGTTTCCATTCGTAGAGTTTGTCTCTGTAGAGGAACCACTCGCGGTCGGGATCGCGCAGCATCATTTTCTGCACCTCTGTCAGCAGGCCCTCGTTCTTGGCTTCTTCCCAGGCGTGCATCACGGCGAAGTTGTCTTCGCTGCGGGCACTCGCCGCTATCTGATCGAGTTTGCCCATTACGCTCACCGGAGCATCCCAGGCAAGGGCTTTTGAGAACACATAAGAGAAGTGATCGGGCTGCATGCCAACCGTTGTGGAGTCCGGGGCGAGATAGTCCATCCAGCCGAAATCGACAGAAGTAAAATCGTCTGCAATCTGCGATGCGCAGCGCAGGGTGTACTTCTTCATGGCGGCCCTGAGCTTTTCGGGGCGGAAGAGGTCGAAGGCATTGCCGCGGCTGAGAATATGCCAGCCGAAGTGGGACTTCAGGGCGCCTTCGCAGAATATGGGAGCGGGAGTAAGCTGCCCGTAGACGGCAAGCTGCGAACGGCTGACGTTGTACCAGTAGGGCATCGGCACATCTTCAGCGCCGTCGAAGTAGACAAAACGGAAACCGCATTCGCGGTAGATCTCGCCCAGACGCTCAGCTATCTCGCGCTGAATCGAACTGTCCTGGTCGATGCGGATGAAGCGCGGCCAATCGTCCATATCTGGCTGCCTCAGGTGCTCACCGGCCTTGTACGCCTCCGGCTTGCTGCCCCACAGCCCGCGCTCGCAGCCGGTGAGTTTCCAGCTGCCGTCGGGCAGCTGCTCATACTCTCCGTAGCTCACGAATTCGTCGCGAATGCGCAGAATCCGGCGGCCCTTCTCGATGCGCAGCACCTCGGGCGTGCCTTCGATACAGATTTCGGTATCGGCGGGTCCGAGCTGGCGGGCAAGCACTCTTTCCGCCACATAATTCAGGCGGCTGTCGGGCGACTCGCCGCGCACATAAGGATCGTCCACGGACACCTTGCTATAATGGATATGCAATCCCGGGATTAGCCCTGCTGCATAGATGCGCTCGCAAATCTTGCGGAGCGTTGCCATATCCCAGCCGTCTCTCCAGAGGAAATGGCCGCATGTCCACGCAAAATCGGGATAATAGACTACCATAGTGCGGAATCCGCCCTTGAGGGCCCACTCTATATGCTGGTCGATGTTGTCGAGAGTTACGTCGCGCAGTTCATAGTACGACCACTTATACTCCGGCTCCCGGCGGCCCTGCACTCCGCGGGGCATGCCGTAATACTTTTCGACCCCATCGATATTGTCGAGCAATGCCTTAGTCGGGCAGGCGAGAAGCACCGCCCCTGCGCCCGAAATCCCGACTTCGTGTTCATATCCGGCGTACATCGTCAGGGTCTTCCCCTCAGGGTAAGCATCAATGCGGGTCTTTTCGTCTGCGCCCATCAGGCATACTGCCGTATGATTGTCCCAGGTAACGTTGAGCCACTCGCCAAAGTGTTTTCTGCGATGGACCGGGAGCTGCATCAGAGCAAAGGCGTCGATCTCGGTCTGGCGCTTCACTCCCATATCGTCGATCCTGTAGTCGACCCTCTCCAGCCTGAAATTCATGTGGTGCGGCTGCACGTCTGCAACTATCACGGCTATGTCCCACGTATCCCTGAAGGTCACAAAAAGGGTATCGCCCCTGCGCTCGATATGATCGGAAGGAAAACGCCTTGGCTTAGATGGGAACATCAGGAAGTTTTCGTTGTCGTAGGGGCGCTCCTGCATTATTTCGCAAAGCGGCACCTTCCTTTCCCAATCCAGACATTCTTCGCCATTGGCCTTAAGGCTCACCGCATACCCGTCCGGACTTATAGTCAGCGTGCAGTCTTCATTGCTGAAAACGATATTATTGTTCGAAGTGCATGAAAGAGCGATAAAGATCAGAAGCAGCATAGCAGTCCGACAGACCCTTTCCACCCGTGGTCGAAACGTTCTACTATTTATCATATCCAAACACACATATCAGTTGTTAAACGGACCGGCGGGCTCGGGGTGATGCGCCGGATCGCGGTAGTCGTAGTAGTAAATACCCTCGGCATCGAGCTGCGAGTAAACAGCTTCGAGCCGCTGCGAGAAAGATTCATAGTCCTTCGCCTCCGGCTTGGTCCATGCGGCCTCGGCGAGAGCATAGATGCGAGGGAAGATCATGAAATCGACTCTGTCGGTATTGTGGGTAAGCTCGCTCCAGAGATTGGCTTGGATGCCGAGTACGCTGCCAAGATCATCCTCGTTGAGTCCCCATGAGGAATAGAGATAGTCCGGGAACGCGTAGACATCTTCGATAGGACAGAATCCGTCCCATTTGCGGCCTACGTTGTGGCTATCGTGCTGCACGAAATCGAAATACATGGGCTTTCGCGGGCAGAGGATGAGCGGCACTCCTGCCTTCGCCGCCCTGACGAGCTTGTCCGGACGGTCGTGACGCCACCAGCCGATGAGCTGATCCTGGCCGCCGATACCCACATTGAAGGCATCGTCCCAGCAGAGGAGTTTCTTGCCGAGCACGGCGACACTGTCTGCCATACGATGGAGGAAATACCCCTCGACATCCTCGAGCGTCGAAAGTTTCTCGCGCTTCATCAGACGCCTCACATGATAGTTGGAGAGCCATGCTTCGCTGCCGTAATTGACTTCGTCCCCTCCGAGATGGAGATACTCTCCCGGGAAGAGTTCCGCTACTTCCCGAAGTATGGCCGTGAGATAGGCGTAAGTGCTTTCCTTGCCGGGATTGAAGGTAAAATCGGGCTGGGTAGGGCTGCCTCCGCCATTGAACTCAGGGTAGGAACGGTTGGCCGCCGTAGCGTGCCCCGGCATATCGATTTCGGGGATAACGGTAATGTGGCGCTCTACGGCGTAAGCCACAATCTCACGGATATCGTCCTGAGTATAGTATGCTCGGGGTGCATTGGGATCGCTGTGGGTGCCGATCGCGCCGATTTCGGTGAGTTTAGGATAGGCCTTGATCTCGATGCGCCAGCCCTGGGCATCGGTAAGATGCCAGTGGAAGCGGTTGATCTTAAGGGCGGCCATGTGGTCGAGCAGCATCTTCACCCGCTCCTTGCCGGAGAAATGCCGGGCTTCGTCAAGCATGAAACCGCGCCAGGCGTAACGCGGAGAGTCGGAGATGAATCCCGTGCGGACTCCGCCATTCTCTTTCATCTGATTAACTGTCTGAAGGCCGTAGAACACCCCTGCTTCAGATCCGCCCGTAACCTTGATCAGCTTTCGACCGGCTTCGATAGTATACCCTTCAGCGGGAAGAGTCCCGTCGATCGCCGTCTCGATACGGGCATCGGATGCGGCCAGCCGGCCGTCAAGCTCGGCATGATTGGGAGCCGGGATCACGGGGAGAGGCCCCTGCGGCGCTTTGGGGGCGCAGGAAGCAAAAAGGGCGGTGGCGGATAGCAGTATCAGTGTTATTCTTCTCATAATCAGTTTATTTCTACGCTGAAATCTCCCCAAGAGTCGCTCTGGGATATCCAGGCCGAAAGGACTTTTGTCTCTCCCGGGAATAAAGTTACGAAATTATCGTCCCAAAACACAGGCCCAGCGGGTGTTCCGCCGCTAAGAAGCACTATTTCGTTAAAGAAACTCAGGGTCTGGGAGTCGTTCTTAAGGGTAAGCTCGAGCCTGTAGCCTTCGCCTTCTTTGCGAAGGACCTTGACCTTAGGGTGAAGATCCACCTTGGGAAGAGTGGTCAGCCAGTAGTAGTTCTGGTGCTGGGTGTAGTACCAGTAGAAGTTTTCGGAAATAACGGCGCCGGATGCATCTTCGAGGCTCATCCTGACAAGGGCTACAGCGGTGATGTCCTTCAGGTAGGGGATAGCCTCGAGTTCGGTAAAGGTCTGGGCAGGGGCGTCAAGCGTCCGCTCCATGCTCCAGTGCTCCTTCATGTCGTTGCCCCAGACGCTGACCTTTGCTTTCAGGCCGCTGAGGGCAGTCGGAGTCGTGTTGATAATGCTGATCATCCGGGTATCGGCGTTCATCTGAATATGGATTGGCTCAAGGGCCTTCTTTGCGAAGTAGTATGCCGCCGTCGGAATTAGCGACCAGTCATAGAACTGCCAGCAGACGTCGGGCCAGCAGGAATTGAGTTTCCACAGCATCACGCCGGTGGTTATATCCCACATCCGGTGGTTGGCAGCCTCAAACATGGCCCTATAGCCTTCGGCGCTGACCATCTGTCCTTTGCGGACGTAGTCGCGTGCCGAAACAGGGTCGCTGTAGAGAGTGCGGATGGCGTTGTCGTAGGCGCGGTAGCAGAAATTGTTGGCATCCCAGGCGCCATGCTCGGCCCAGTGGCTGTCGAGAGGGAAGAGCGGGTCGCGCGGATCGAAAGGCTTGTTTAAGCTCGGGATAAACTGCACCAGACTCCTGTAGACAGGCATCGAGGGCATCCCCAGTTCGTTTCGGAACATCTGCAGGTGCACCTCGTTCACCTTACGGAAATAGTAATCGGACGGGGCCCAATTATAGTCTGGAGCACCGTCGTCGGTAGTGCCGACCGGGAGGTCTTCGAGTATCCAGGGGGTGAGTTTCTCCACATCCCACGAAGTGGCCGTGGTGGGGAAGAAGGGTCTTGTGGGGTCGAGCTCCTTGCAGGCCTGTTTGGTCGCAACGTAGAGATCTTCGTCTACCATCACCTCATTGACGCCGAACCACGCGATGATCGAAGGGTGGTTGCGGTAGCGCAGGATGATGTCGCGCACACACTTGGCGGCCAGCTCATGGTCGTCGGGATTGTGGGCATTGGCCCTGCCGGGGTACATGCGGTAGCACTGGTGGAAGACGTGCCAGCTCATCAGGCCGGCCTCGTCCCAACTGTCGAGCCAGACGGGATCGGGCGCGGGCATATCCTCGCTGCCTACAAGGTTCACTCCGGCTTCTTTGAGGAGCCGCGCCTGGTCGTAGATGTTCTTCTCCGAATTTCGGAGCATGGCGTCGGGCTGGAGCCAACCGCCGCGGGCAAAAATCTTCACCCCGTTGACGGTAAACACGCGGCCTTTTTCGCCGTCTTTGTCCATCAGATAGGAGCCGACTTCGCGGATGCCGAACGGGGTCGAGACCGTGTCGGAAATCTTCCTCGATCCTATAGAAAAGCTAAGTTCAAGTCTGTAGAGATGCTGCTCTCCATAGCCGTTAGGCCACCACAGAAGGGGATTTTCGACAGTATATGGCAGAAACGCGACTATGCGGCTCTCGCCGGGGGCGAGCGTGACAGATTTGGAGAGGGTCCGGGTCTTGCCGCTTTCGGGGATAATGCGAGCGGTAAGCGTGCCGTTTACCCTGGCGTTGCTATGGTTGGAGAGTGTGCTCTCCACATGGAGTATCGCCTTGTCGGAGGAGGGTACTTCGCTGTGGACGAACGGGTCTTCGAGGGTTACCTCGCCGGAGGCGCTGAGCCATACATCCTGCCAGATGCCCATGTTGCGGTCGCGCACCACGGGAGCGCAGTCCCAGCCGCCGCTCATCTTCATGGTCTCGTCGCGGAAAAGTCCGTCGCCGGAATTGCCGCGGTTGGGGCGGAAAAGATCCCACTGATGGCCAGGAGTGGGTGTGCCGGGGTGATCGGTCTGATAGACCGTGATTTCGAGCTCGTTGGGGCCGGAACGCTTCAGGGCCGGAGTGATGTCGAAACGGAAGCGGCGGAACATCCCGACTACCTGCTCGCGAGTGGCGATTAGAACGCCGTTAAGGCTTATGTCCGCCCTGTAGTTGATTCCGTCGAGATGGAGCCAGATATGGGAAGCTGCGGCCATCTCGGCGGGCAGAGTGAATGAGGTCCTGAACTGATACGGATCGCGGAAGGGACTGCCCGGCTCGCTGACATCGGGGATCGTGAAGTTGTTCATCCCGATCCACGGGTCGGGATAGACGCCTTTGTCTACGAGTGCAGAAAGCACGGTGGTAGGCACGGTCACTTCGGTCCACTGCGTATCGTCAGCGGTCGAGCTTTTCATCTGCCATTGGGTAAGTCCAAGGCTTGCGAAGAGTATCAGCAGAAGTTTCATTCGGAAAGTGTTACTTTGCTTCCGTGGGAGAAGTCGCCGGGGACTATTCCTCTTCTGGA
This sequence comes from uncultured Bacteroidales bacterium, assembly GCA_905234775.1. The sequence continues at coordinate 20,985 of CAJOJC010000001.1, forward strand.
GGCGAGTTGTACGATAAGAAGCTGGAGAGGAAGCACAGCAAGGACTGGGAACAGTTCAGGAGCGCATGGTTCAGTCTCCAAAACCTCGATTCCGGCGAAAGCCCCGGGGTGGGGATGGCGGTCCGTGACGAGCAGGACATTGCCTCCATAGCGGAGAACATCGTCCACAAGCCTCAGAGACTGTGCGCGGGTAGGGGACTGGGAGTGGGAAAGAATCACCACCGTCATGCCTGGAGCAACCATCTCCAGCGGGCCATGGCGGAAGTCTCCGCCGGTAAGCGCAGAGGAACTCAGATGAAGGGCTTCGTTACACATCAGAGCCGACTGCCTGGCCACCTGAAAATCGATACCACGGGCCGTGAACTGGATAAACGATGCGTCTCCCACCAGATCGGCAGCGCGGCTGACCTGTTCGCGGCGGCTCAGGGTCTTCTCGACGGCTTCCGCAAGAGCGGCCGGATCCCATTGGGTCCTGGTGCCGCAGATAGAGTCGGCAAGTGCAAGGGCGGCCATCCACGAGGTGATGAAGGTCTTGGTAGAAGTCATCTCCTCCTTTCCGGCTTTGGTCTGAATGACCGTTCCGGCCATCGAAGCCAGGCTGCTCTGCGGCTCATTTGTGATAGCGACGATCCTCTCCTTGGGCAGGGAGAGTTCCCGCACGAGCTGCACCGTCTCGTAGCTCTCTCCTGACTGGGAAATCGCAACGAGAAGGGTGTCTTCTCCAAGGACCTTCTGCCCATAGTGGAGCAGTTCTCCTGCATTCTCACAGAACGCGGGAACGCCCCGTCCCTCGAGAATGAGAGAAAAGGCGCCCGCTACGAAGTATGAACTGCCCATGCCTGTGGCGACAATGCGGGAATACCCTCCGGCAGGCATTGAAGCCTGCCGGAGGTACTCCGCAGTGTCCCGGACGGCGCCGGGCTGTTCGAGGATTTCCTTCAGAAAGGGTATCATCCTAATCGTTGAAGGTGATTTCGAAAGCGATGAGGCCGAGGTTCATGGCAAAGCCGTAAACCTGGACTTTCTTGCCGCCCTTGGAAGTAGCGAGTGCGACATCACCGATACGGTCCACATTGGCAGCCAGTGCGTTGGCGCCAAGTTCGGTGCCTTCATAAGCGAAAGGAGAGAGCATACCCTGAGCGCCATAGCCCATTCCTTCGATCACGCCATCCTCGTTTGCGCTGCTGCGCGAAGCGAAGATAAGGCCTTCGGTGAAGGAGTCGGCGGTAGGAGTAGCGGTGATGTCGCTCACGACAAGCTGCATGTACATGCGGTTGTTGCCATAGGTGTCGGCGGAACCGGCATACCAGCCGTTGAGCAGGGCGAGCAGTCTGTGGCTGCCGGCAGAGATGTAGTCTCCGCCCAGAGCGCTTCTCTGATACTTGCCGCCGCCCATATACCAATAGCTGTCGGCAAGGTTGAAGTTGAATTCGTTGTTGTAATTGATGATCTGGTTGTGGTCGCCGGAAACGTGGATGAACTTGATGGCATCAGCGTCTTTGGCGTCGCCATTCAGAGGAATAACGTTGCCGCTCCACCACCATGAGTCATTGGGAAGTGCTTTCTTGAGACGTGTTCCGGGGTTGCCTCCGGTAACTGCTTCGAAGACTGCCACACCGCCCTGAGGGCCTGTGGTGCCGATAACTGCATCGGCGGTAAGGTCACCTGCGACCTTGAGGTTGGAGAATCCATAGGATGCGCCGGTACCGTAGTTGTAGAATCCTGCCCACCACTTAGATGCGGGAGCGGCGGAAATACCGTCTTTCCACACCCAGCCGCGGACGGTAGCGCAGCTTACGAGAGGAGTCTCCCTGCTGTCTACGAAGTTGATCATCACGAGATGTCCGGCATCGTCTGAAGCGATGGCCCAGAACTGGTATGTGCTGTCAAGACCGGTAACGGTGCTGGTATTGACGAGGTTGTCGCCGAGGAACTCTCCTGTGAAACGGTTGTAGACGAGCATCTTGCTGAAATCGTATGCGTTGGAGACGATCAGATAGTCTCCGACAACTGCAATCGTGCGGTGTGCGTCGGCGGTCATTCCGTGGGGATTCTCAACGGTCGGCTGGAAACCGAACAGAGGCTTGACGGTGATAGGAGGAAGGGGCTCGGAGTCCTTAGGCAGAGTGATCTTGGTGCCGTCGGCGAATACGAGGGTCACTGTGTCGCCGTTGTCGATAAGGTCAACAAGGTAGGAGTCTCCGTTGGTGCCATCCTGGCCGGGAGCACCGTCCTTTCCATCCTTGCCGTTCTCTCCGTCTTTTCCGTCCTGGCCGTCTTTACCGTCTTTGCCGTAGTAAATCTCGATCGGATCCATGTTGGTAAAGTAAATAGTGTAGCCGATGATGTTGCCTTCGGTGTCCTTGATGGGCTGATAGTCGGTGATCGACTCGTTGGCAGAAGCCGCTTCAGCGAGTTTCTTCACGGCATCGACCTGATTCTGAAGGTCCTTGACCTGCTCCTGAAGGGTAGTTACATCCTTCTTCAGGGCGTTGAGTTCCTCCGTGAGATCGGGAGCGCAACCTGCTGCGAGCAGGCTGAGCGCGATGAGTGGAAATAATAACTTTTTCATTTAGGTATGTGTTAGTTTGTGATTAAAGTGCGAGTGAAGTCAGATTCCAGCCGACCAGTCCCTGATCGGTGGAGAGGAAGTAGAGTTGGACCGACATGCCGTCGTTGCCGCGGGCAAATACCACGTCGGTCGTCTGGTCGGTGTTGCCCTTGAGGACGGTCGCGCCGGACTCGTAAGCATGAGGCGAGATCATGGCAGTCGGAATAACTCCGTTGGAGCCCTCGAAATTGCTTGAGTTGCCGTCGATGCCGCCTTCGCGGGTGTCGAAGATGAATCCGCTCGTGAACGAACTGGTAGCGGGGAAGGCCCCAACGTCGGAGACGAAGCAGCGCCAGTACATCTGGAGGACGTCGTCGACGCTCTTCTGGGCATATGTTCCGTTCATCACGGCTAGCAGGTGGGCGCCGTTGAATTCGATGTAGTCCATCGAGCCTACGGGATGCTGGTAGTCGTAGCCTCCGGTGTATTTCCACCAGTGAGAGTCGGGAAGGTCGAAGCACACGCCCGGGCTTCCTTCATCGTTGCCCTTGGCGTAGATAAAAGTCGACCTGAAGGTGGCGGAGGTCCAGAAGTACTCAAGCGCACTGGGATCGCTGGTGATAGGTTTGACCTTGGCGGCGTTCCAGAACGAGGCTGCCGTGCCGGGAAGGCCTGAGGGCCACTGGACGAAGGCGGGCCACTGCGGGCTGCCGTTCTTGAAGCGCACGAACACCGGCCTTACGTGGGACTTGGACATGGTGGCGATAATTGCATCGCCGCCGGTAAGGTCGCCGCAGACGGTGACAGTCCTGAAGAAGTCGAAGTCTTTGGTGCCGCCGAAGCCGTAAGGAGCGTTGAGCCAGCCGGAACCTGCGACAGCAGCCTCCATAATGAGGGTAGGCTTGTTCTCAATGCCGTCCTTCCACAGATAGCCGTAGACGGTCTGGTTGTCTGTCGTGTGGTGGAGCGCAGGCAGTTTGTCAGCCGCATAGGTGCTGACATAGGTCACGGCGAACAGATGTCCGGCATCGTCGGAGGTGATGGCGTGGATTTCGGCATTGGAGACTATTCCTTCGGTATTGACCTTCACCTCGGGCAGATACTCGCCGCTGAAGCGGTCGTAGACCGGCATCTTGCTGAAATCGACCGAATTGGAGAGGATCAGGTAATTGCCGATTACTGCCATCGTCCTGTTGCCGCCCTGGGTGAATCCGCGCGGATCGCTGACGGTAGGCTGCCAGCCGAAGAGGGCCTTGACCTGGCCTACGCCATACTCGACAGTCTTGGGCGTCTCGAATGCGATTGCATAGGTGTTGCGGACCTTTTCGCTCTGAGAGACGACCGTGATGTCCTTGCCCTGGGTGATATCTATCGTACCGTCGGCGTTTTTGGCCTCACTTTCGAAAGTCGCCCAAGGCGAGATCGAAAGCTGCGCTTTCTGCAGCTCGGGGGTGTTTGCGGGGGTAATCAGCACGCTGAACGTACCCTTGCCGCCGTCTACAGGCTGCCGCACGGCGTTTACTATCTGCGCTGAAACCAGGCCGTTCAGGACGGCGGCGTCGGACTTGCGGTAATCTGCCGTGATACGCAGATCGACCTTGCGTCCGTCGGCATAGATAAGGGTCGTGGCCAAACCTTCCGTGAGGTCGTGGATACCGGCAATGGACGGGTTGAACTTGGCCCCCTTGGGAAGGGTCGCCGTCAGCTTCATCTTTGTCAGGTCTCCCTGCACGGGCTTCGAGTCGCTAAGGTAATAGGGAACCTGGATCACGGCGGTTCCGGCTTCCAGATCTATCACAGACTCATACTCCGTGTTGAGATCCGTAATGAGCATACCCTTGATCACGAGGCCCTGGATGTTCTCGCTGTCCTCGAAGGAATAGTCGGGGTGCTCAGGCTGCACGCAGGCCTGCAGGAGTGCAAGCGCTGCGACACTGATATATAACAAAGTCTTTTTCATCGCTCAAACTGTCGTTACAGCCATGCGTCGTTTTGGACGCAGAGCCTGTTGTTCTGGAGTTCCGAATAGGGAATGGGGAAGATGTTGTACTTCGCGGGGAACTGGCGGTCCTGGGTGTCGGCCTCGATCCTCTCGTAGCTGAAGTTTCCGTAGATGTCCGGGGTGATCTTCACGCCGTGGACACGGGTGCCGTTGAGCACTTCCTGGGCCTTACCCCAGCGCACGAGGTCGAAGTAGCGGTGGCCTTCGAGACCGAGCTCGCATACCCTCTCCTTCGAGATGTCTTCGAGATAGGCATTCCAGTTGCCGCGGCGCGGAAGGGGATCCATGCCGACCCTGGAGCGGATTTCATTGAGGTCTTTGTAGGCCCCAACAAAATCGTTGAGCCTTGCGGCGGCCTCGCTGCGTATGAGATAGATCTCCGCAAGCCTCATCTCAATCCAGGTCTGGCCGCTGAGGATGCTGGTATAGTTCATCCCGGCAGCATCGCTCAAGAACTTGCGGAAGATATAGCCAGTAGTAGAGCGGTGGTCATTGTCCTGGCCGGTGGTCTTGAAGGTCATGAAACCGTCGGTTCCTCCGTCGTAAAGCTGGAGGGTACGGCCGCGCCATGTCGCGCCATTGTAGAGGATCGAAGCATAGAAGCGGGGATCGCGGTTGTCGAAAGGCTTATTGCCATAGGCCGCGAGGTTGTCCCAGTCGAACTTCTGCCAGGTGCTTCCGACCTTGATGTCGAAGAATCCGGCATACTCGTCGGTGGGAGTAGCTGCGGCGCCGACCGACACGTTGTAGGGAGCTCCGTCGCCCGGAGGGCAGAAGTAGCTGTTGAAGTTGTGCTGGCGGGCAGCCGCGCTTCCGCTGCTCTCCTTGAAGTAGACGGGAAGGATGATCTCGGTGTTGAAAGGATTGGAGAAGATCGAGTTGTAGGCCGAGCCCGCTACGAGCGAATATGTACCGGAGGTGATAACCGAGTCGGCGGCATCGTAGGCTTCCTGCCAGCGGCCTGCGTAAAGGGCAGCACGGGCTTTCATGCCGAGGGCGGCGCCTTTGGTGGCACGGCCGGCGTCGGTGCCTGTCCAGCTTGCCGGAAGTACGGCGGCAGCCTTGTCGTATTCGCCGAGGATGAAATCCCAGCATTCTTCTTCGGAAGAACGAGCCTTCGCTTTCTCGCCAGGGCCGTCGACGGCGTCTTCGCGTGTGCGGAGGATCACTCCGCCATGGCGCAGGACAAGCTCCTGATAGGCGAATGCACGGAGGAAGCGACATTCTGCCACACGGATGGCAAGGGCTTCTTTATTGAGCCTGTCGGCATAGCCGTAGTGGATATCGAAGAAGAGTTCGTTGATCTGACGGATGTAGGAGTACATCGACGACCAATTGGAACGGAAGTTGGCCTCGGGCGTGAGAATGGAAGCCGGACTGTAGAAGAACTGGTTGACAGTTCCGCCGTTTACGCCCCACCAGGAGTATTTCACGAGATCGGTCACACCGTCGTCGAATATGTAGCCGTTTGCTATATCGGCATTGGCGTAGAGGACGCCGTAGAAACTCTTGACGAAAAGGTCGAGGTTGGCATCGGAGGCGTAGACGACATCTTCGTTGTAGTAGCTCACGGGGCTGAGGTCTATATTCTTTTCGGCGCAGGAAACCGTGAGAGCAAGTGCGGCAGTAACCGCCATTATGTAGTTGTGTGCTTTCATCTTTGCCGTGAGTTTAGAAATTGACATCAATACCGAACGTGACGGTGCGCTGCTGGGGGTAGTAGCCTGTCACCACGTTGGGACTTTCCGGGTCGAGATACTTGAATTGGGTGAAGGTCAGCAGATTGGTCCCGCTCACGAAAGCACGGATGCTTTCCATGCCGACCACGCGGGTCCAACTGCGTGGGAGAGTATAGCCGAGACTGACATTCTTGAGGCGGAGATATGCTCCGTTGCGCTTCCAGAAGTCGGATACCCGGTAGTTGTTGCGGTAGGAGCTGGCGTTTGCCGAAAGCCTGGGATATGTGGCGTCGGTGTTGTCTGGTCTCCAGGACTGCTCTACGAGGTAGAGCGGTGCGTTGTCGTAGTTGCCATACCAGGGCTTGGTAAGAGGTGTCGCATCGTTGGTGCCGTTGGACCATGCTCCGAGGAGCATCTTGTCGCAGAGGGCTCCGCCCTGGAACTGCACGTTGAGATCGAATCCTTTCCAGGTTGCGTCGAACTGAAGCGCATACATGAGTTCGGGCCTTGGATTGCGTGCAATCCTTACATAGTCGTCGCCGTCAATCCTGCCATCGCCATTTTGGTCGATGTACTTGATGTCGCCAATTTTGGGTTCAACGCCCGCAGGAGCGTTTTCAACATCCTCCTGGGTCTGGTAGAGTCCGTCGGACTCGAGGCCCCAGATGGAGCCCCATGGTGTGCCGATCACATCCTGCCAGGGGAGTATATTGTCGGCCTGGCGGCGCCGTATGATGCGGTTGTGGGCCCAAGAGATGTTGCCGTTAACCCTGTAGACAAGGTCGCCTACCTTATTGGAGTGATTGACAGAGAGTTCAAAGCCGCGGTTGTCGAAGATACCCGAGTTCTCGACCGTGGGGTAATGACCTCCCAGCGAAGGAGGAAACGCGGCGGTGATGGTATCAAGGATATCGTAGGTGTATTTGTAGAACCAGTCGAATTCGACTCCGAGAAGGCCCTTCCACGCACCGAACTCGACTCCGAGATCGTAGGTGCGGATGTGCTCCCAGGTAAGGTCGAAGTTGGGGTAAGAGGTCAGGTTGTACATAGTCGCCTGGGGGATGCGCCCGAGGGCGGTGCCGTTGGCATTGAGGTAGAAGTTCTTCCTGTACTGGTAAGCCCCTACATTGTCATTTCCGACTTCGCCCACCGAGGCCCTGAGTTTCAGAAGGTCGACCTGGGGGAGTGCATCCCTGAGGAAATCTTCCTTGGAGACGACCCATCCGGCAGACACGGCAGGGAAGAAGCCCCAGCGGTGGCCCTTGCCGAACTTATAGGATCCGTCGTAGCGGCCGAGAATCTCAACCAGGTAGCGGTCGTCGTAGGCGTAGTTGAACCTTCCGATAAAACTCGAATAACCGGTGTACTCGCGGCCTGAACTGTTCTTGGCCGTCGATGCGTCGGCAAAAATCAGTTCGTCGATATCGAGCAGAGAAAACTTCTGGGCTGATGTGCTGAAGTTCTTGCCGAAATAGGAGGTCTGCTCGTAGAGGAAGAGCCCGGAGACTTCGTGTTTGCCGAACCTGCGGTTGCAGGAAAGTTCCGGCCTGAGGATGGTGTTGTGCGACTTCTGATCGCCCATATAGAGGTTACCGTCTGCAAGGGCGTGTGAGCACTCCTTGAGTTCGTAGGTGCGGTCAGCGAAATTCCACGCCATCAGTTGGTAGCCGTAAGCGTAAGTCTTTGAGTCGAGATCTCTCCAGTCATAGCTGTACTGAAGCGCAAGCTTGAGTCCCTGAAGGAAAGGCACGCTGTATTCAACCCTTGCGGTAGTCTCTATCTTCGCCGTCTGGGACGTGTTGTAGCCGGAGTGCTGCGCGGCATATTCGGCATTGCCGACCCAGGCGCCCGACGTACGCATGGCCGAAGTCGCCATCCCATAGTAGGGAGAGGTCGGATCCACATCGTAGGTCTTCGGAACGAAGGGCAGGGCGAACATGAGAGCCCAGGGAGTAGTACCGCCCACGGTAGCGTTGGCATAAGTAAGGTTGCCGGGCTGATTGTAGTCCTGGTACATCACTCCGAGGTTAAGGCTGATCTTGAGATTGTCGTTGGGCCTTGCGTCGATGTTGGTGCGGAAGTTGGTTCTCTTGTTGTAGTGGCCTTCCATGAAGCCTCGCTGGTCCTGAAATCCGCCGGAGAAGAAGTAGTTGACTTTCTTGCTGCCGCCGCTTACCGACACGTTGTGCTGGTGGGTAAGGGTTGTGCGCAGCATAGGCTCGACCCAGTTGGTGTTCTCGATTCCGTCGGAAGTGTCGCCGTTGGTTGTCGCTGCAATCTCTGCGTCGGTGAAAAACGGGACAGTGTCCTCAAGTGGTATGCCGGTGACCCACTGATCGAGCTGATAACCGAGATTGTAGTACTTCATGTACTGGTCGCCGGTCATCATCTGCGGAAGGGCGGTGGCATGGTTGACGAGGAGCCTGCCCGTGTACTGGACGCTGGCCGAACCTTCGTCGCCCCTCTTTGTGGTGATGAGGATGACGCCGTTGGCGCCCCTCATACCGTAGATGGCTGCAGAAGCGTCCTTGAGTACGGAGATCGACTCGATGTCGGCAGGGTTGACCTGGTTCATGTCGCGCTCAACTCCGTCGACGAGCACGAGCACGGTACCTGCGTCGTTGTAGGATGAGTAACCACGTACGAGGATCGAGACCTGGTCGGATCCGGGCTGACCCAGCGACTGCTGGGTGATGATGCCGGGAAGTTTACCGACAAGAGACTGCGATACGTTGGTAGCAGTAGCTTTTTTGAGCTCCGTGCCGGATACGGCGGCTACCGATCCGGTCACATGGATTTTTTTCTGGGCTCCGTAACCCACGACCACCACCTCGTCGAGGTAGGTAGTGTCGTCGCGAAGCTCCACATCCAGCTTTGTGCGGCTTCCCACCCTGTATTCCATCTGCTCCATGCCCATGCTGATAAAGACCAGAGTGCTGGAAGGCAGTGCTGTGATGGAGTACTTTCCGGATTCGTCGGTACTGGTACCGGTGTTGGTGCCCTTGATCATTACGACAGCTCCGGGGATCGGATTGCCGGCTCCGTCCGTGACGACGCCGGTAACAGTCTGCTGGGCATGCGCGGCAAAAGCTCCTGCAAACAAGAGCATAGCTACCAGCAGCGTCCTAATTGTTGTAACGTGTGGCAAAGGATTGCTCATCGGTTATAGTTATTATTGGTTATGAATCAAAGGTATGATGATTGATTTGTTCTTTTTGCGTAATTACCGAAAAATTATCCTCAAATAGCGAAGGGTCAGTGTTTGCGGTATTCCTGCGGGGAGATGCCGTGGTATTTTCTGAAGGTCCGGGCGATATTGTCTGTGTCCCTGAAGCCGCATTCGAGGGCTATCTCCTTGAGCGGCAGGTCTATCGAGACGAGCATACGCGTGAATTTCTCGACACGGAGATTCTGAAGGTACTGCCAGATGGAGGTGCCCATGGCCCTGCGGAAACGAGTTTCGATGCTGCGGCGCGAGAGCGGATAAGGTTCGAGTATCTCGGCCATAGTGAGATCGCGGGTGAAATTGTCGTCGAGAAAGTTCACCACTTTTTCGATAATCGGATCAGCGATAAGGTGGCGCTTGGTCGAACTGCGCTCGACCACGCAGATAGGGCGTATAGTGACGGTAAAAGGCTTCCAGTTTCCTTTGGACTGGGTGTCCAGCAGGCGGCATATCATCCTTCCGCCTTTTTCCACATCGAGGGCGATCGATGAAATGGGCGGATCGGAGATCTCGCACAGAAGGTCGTCGTTGTCCACTCCGAGAAGCTGGAGGTCTTCGGGGATGCGTATCCCCTCGACCTTGCAGATTTCAGACACGGCAAGGGCATGGGCATCGTCGCAGGCGAAGAGCGATACCGGTTTGGGGAGCCCCACCAGCCACGAGGTGATCATGGAGGTATTGTCAAGCGATTCAGTCTCGAGCACGCTGGTGGAATACCCTGCCTGCGAGACCGTCTTCTCGAAGCCTTGACGGCGCTCCTCGGACCAGACGACTCCGCTGAGCCCGAAATAGGCGAAATTCTTGGCTCCTCTGCCTATAAAAAAAGATGCGGCCATGCTTCCTGTACCGATGTAGTCGCCGGTAATCACGGAATAGGCCGAACTCCTGCTGTGGTAGTTCTGGAGCACCACCGGGATGCCGAGCGAGGAGAGCTGCGGCTCTTTTGTGGGATTCCACAGGCCGATGATCGCATCTGCCTTCCAGTTTCGGGCCCGCTCGAGGATTCTTTTTTCGCCTTCAGGGTCCCAGATAGTCCATGGCGGCATGCGGTAGAACTGCCATGGGCCGTTGTCGTTGGAGTATTCGACGATCCCGCGAAGGAGTTTGCGGTCAAACTCGCTCGCGCTGTCGATAAGCAGTATGACTTTCTTTTTGGCCTGCGACATATTATTTATGGTATAAAGCGAACCATTTGAGACTTGATGAGCACAGCTGCGTGATATGGTCCCAGGCGCCTACGGCAATGGCTTCCTTCGGGAAGAGTTTGGAGCCCATTCCGAGTGCGGCGGCGCCGGCAGCTGCCCAGGCCCGGACGTTCTCTTCGACCGGCTCGACGGAGCCCGTACACATGAGCTTCACCCGAGGGAGCGGGGCGAGCACGTCGCGAACGAACGCCGGGCCTCCGACGCTGCCGGCGGGGAAGACCTTGACAATCTCGCTGCCGGAGCGGACTGCATTATAAATCTCAGTAACAGTCCCACAGCCGGGTACATAGGGTATATCATGGGCTACGGCAACCGCCCGCGCCTCAGTGACCATGCACGGCGAGACGAGAAAATCTGCGCCTGCTGCGGCAAAAGCTTCCGCGGCTTCCTTGCTGAGTATGGTGCCCGCGCCAAAGGCCATGCCGGGGCATTCTTCCCTCACGAACGGGATTATTTCGCGGAAAACCAGCAGGGCATTTTCTGAGCGGTCCGTGAATTCAAAAGCGCGGACTCCGCCCCGGTAGCAGGCGCTGATCGCAAGGCGGGCTGTCTGCGGGTCAGGGTTGAAAAATACCGGCACGACAGGGGCGCTGAGTATGAGGTCTATAGTTTCTGTTTTGGTAAATGCTGCCATAGTCTTATCTGCTTACACGCCCTGAAGTGTTGCCGTTAATGAGATTCTCAACCTCGGAGGTGCTTACGCGGTTGTAATCGCCCGGGATAGAGTGTTTGAGGCAGGATGCGGCAGCGGCGAATTCGAGGGCGCGCTGATCGCCCGAGCCTGCGAGCAGGCTGCAGATCAGCCCGCCCATGAACGCATCGCCGCTGCCCACCCGATCGACTATGTCGGTTATGTCGTAGCGGCGGCTTTCGAAAAGAGTTTGCCCGTCGAAGAGTATGCCTCCCCAGGTGTTGTGGTCGGCACTGATCGAGCCGCGAAGGGTGAGGGCCACCTTGCGGCAGCGGGGGAAGCGCTGCATCAGCTGGCGGCATACGCTCCCGAAGCGGGCCGCATCAGGGCTGCCGCCGCATTTCTCGGCATCAAAACCGCCTTCGGGCACTATCCCGAAGACCATCTGGGCATCTTCTTCATTGCCCATGATGAGGTCGCAGTACGAAACGAGTTCAGGCATTACTTCCGATGCTGCCTTACCGTATTTCCAGAGTTTTTTCCTGTAATTCAGGTCGCACGAGACGGTAATTCCCATCTCCGAAGCGGTTTTGACGGCTTCCAGACAGGCATCGGCCGCTCCCTGACTCACCGCCGGGGTTATTCCGCTCCAGTGCAGCCACTTCGCGCCCTGAAGCACCTTCCGCCAAGGGACCATCCCGGGCCGAATCTCCGAGAAGGCTGAATGTACCCGGTCATAGACGACCTTGCTCCCGCGGGCTCCGGAGCCGCTTTCGAGGTAATATATGCCCATCCTCTCGCCTCCGCGGACAATCGAAGATGTGTCTACTCCAAGCCCTTTGAGTTCGCTGATGCACCTGTCGGCAATGTCGTTTTCGGGTAGCCTGCTGACAAAAGCGGCCTCCAGGCCGAAACCGGCAAGGCTGACGGCAACATTTGCCTCTCCTCCGCCGAAGCACACATCTAAATGCGGCGCCTGAGCAAAGCGCGTCTTCCCGGGAGTTGAGAGACGGAGCATTATCTCTCCAAAAGTAACTACTTTATTCATAATCGTTTATCAGAGCGGCCTCGATACCGCGGAGCTCCGCAAGCGAGCGGAGCCTGCCGTAGCACGAGTAGCCGGGGTTTGACTTTCTTCCAAGGTCGTCACACATCTGGTGACCGTGATCGGGTCTGAGGAAAATGCGGAATTTGCGCCTGCGCTCCACCTCCAGAAGGGCTTTCATCATCTCAACTACGGGCACATCGCCTTCGAGAAGGTTCGCCTCGTAGAAATCGCCCTCCGGGCTGCGCTTTGTCGAGCGAAGGTGGACGAAGTCGATTCGCTCGCCGAACTCGCGCATCATGGCGGGAAGGTCGTTGTCAGCCCTGACTCCGAGAGAGCCCGTGCAGAGGTTGAGCCCGTTGGCGGGGCTTGGGACAGCCGCGACAAGTTTACGGAAGTCTTCGGCCGTAGACATGATGCGCGGAAGCCCGAGAATAGGGTAGGGAGGGTCGTCCGGGTGGATGACCATGCGCGCTCCGACCTCCTCGCAGACGGGGCAGATTTGCCTTAAAAAAAAGATAAGATTGGAGCGCAAATCTTCTTCTGTTATAGTATCATAGCGTTTAAGTGCCTGACGGAACTTCTCGAGGGTGAAGCTCTCCTCGCTGCCCGGAAGCCCGGCTATCATATTGCGCGTGAGTTTCTGCTTGTCTTCAGGGCTCATCGCCTCGAATCTCCTGCGCGCTTTTTCGGTCTCTTCCGCCGTATATTCGGCAGCGGCGCCGGGACGCTCGAGGATGAAGAGATCGAAGGCCATGAAGGCATCCCGCTCGAAACGCAGGGCAAGGCTGCCGTCTGGCATCGGATAAGCGAGATCGGTGCGGGTCCAGTCGAGTACGGGCATGAAATTGTAGGTGATGCACCTGATGCCCTCAGCCGCAAGGTTCCGGATGGTCTGCTTGTAGTTCTCGATGTACCGGAGGTAGTCGCCCTCGCGGGTCTTGATGTGCTCATGGACGGGCACGCTCTCGACCACGCTCCACTCCAGGCCTGCTGCCCTGCATTCAGCCTGACGGATGCGTATCTGCTCGCGGGTCCACACCTCGCCGTTCGGTATGTGGTGCAGCGCCGTGACTATGTCGGTGACTCCGGCCTGGCGTATGTACTGGAGCGGTACGGGATCCTGCGGACCGTACCAGCGCCAGCTCTGTCTCATCGGATATCTCATATACTGAATGCGTTGAATCCTCCGTCGACGACACTTATTGTGCCCGTGACGCCCCTGGAGGCATCGGAGGCAAGGTAGTGGAGGGTGCCGGTGAGCTCGTCCGGCTGGAGGAAACGGCCAAACGGGGTATGGGCAATTATTTTGTGGGACCTGTCGGTAAGCGAGCCGTCAGGATTGGTCAGCAGCGTCCTGTTCTGGTTTGTGAGCAGAAAGCCCGGAGCTATGGCATTGACCCTCAGGCCATCACCGTATTTGGTGGCAAGCTCGCCCGCGAGCCACTCCGTCCAGCTCGCTATCCCGGCTTTGGCTATACCATAGCCGGCGACGCGGGTGAGCGGGCGCAGCGAAGTCATCGAGCAGAAATTGATGATGGAGCCCTTTCGGGTTTCGATCATAGGCTTGGAAAACACCTTGGTCGGGATCACCGTCCCAAAGATATTGAGTTCGCATACCTTCTTCATCGCCTCGATGTCCAGATCTGCCATGCTCTGGTCGGGGCGGACGTTGGCTTTGTCCATATTGCCGCCTGCGGCATTGAGCAGGATATCAACCCTGCCGTACCGGTCCAGGATGGTCTCAAGATTCGCCTCGAGAACATTCTCGTCTAGCACGTCGGTAGGCTGGAATATCGCTTCGCCGCCCTCCGACTCGATCTCCTGAACAATCTCCCAGCCTTTCTGCGCCGCGCGCTCCAGATCGAGAAGTACCACCTTGCAGCCTTGCGCGGCAAAGTATTTGACTATGGTTTGCCCGAGTACACCGCATGCACCCGTCATCACGGCCACTCGGCCGCTGATGTCGAATTGGTTATCAGTTTTCATATCCTTACAAATGTAATTATTTTCCCCGTTCATTTAGCGACACCCGGCGAAATTTAGTCCTCAAATAGCGCATCGCCTCCTCTCTGCCCTCCACCCGGCGTGGGGACGTTTCTGACCCCTCGAGTCCCGTCAGTGCCCCGGCAAATTGTTTTCGCCAGCGTGCCACACGCGCACCCCTGTTAGGATATATTGTGTGGCAAGCCAATGTGTGGCAACGGGCAAAATTGCCCCTCGCCACACAACGACCAGGCTTCCAGACCATTCTAAGGCCGGTCCCCGTGTGGCACCTTGGCGGAAATCAAAAAAAATTTGCGGATTACATTTTTTGCCGTATATTTGCAGTCCCTTATCGCGGAAATAGCTCAGTTGGTAGAGCGCAACCTTGCCAAGGTTGAGGTCGCGGGTCCGAGCCCCGTTTTCCGCTCAAAACGAAAAGACCGTCCTTGTGGCGGTCTTTTTGTTTTGAATGTAGGCCAGTCCTACCCGCGACCTCAACAGACCCCCGAGGGGGCGGCGGCCGTGCCGCCGGGGGGTAACGTGGAAGCGAAGGCGTCAGCGAAGCGACGCCGCGGGTCCGAGCCCCGTTCTTCGTTTGTCAAGATGCCCGATCTGGTCGGGCATGACTAAGATTTTTTACACTTCTACCGCGGTGCTGAACTCCCTTAGGAACCTGAGGTCGTTCTCGAAGTAGTGACGGAGGTCGTTGACCTGCCACTTGAGCATTGCGATGCGCTCGAGGCCCATGCCGAAGGCGAAACCGCTGTACTTTTCGGGATCGATGCCTGATGCTTTCAAAACGTTCGGGTCTACCATTCCGCAGCCCAGAATCTCGAGCCAGCCGGTGCCTTTGCAGATGTTGCAGCCTTTGCCGTGGCAAATGTTGCAGCTGACATCGACCTCGGCTGAGGGTTCGGTGAATGGGAAGTAAGACGGGCGCATCCTGATCTCGGTCTCGGGGCCGAACATCTCGCGGGCGAAAAGCAGAATAGCCTGCTTGAGGTCCGCAAAGGTTACGTTCTCGTCGATATAAAGGCCTTCGACCTGATGGAAGATGCAGTGGGCGCGGGCGCTGATCGCTTCGTTACGGAACACGCGGCCAGGGCAAACGACGCGGATCGGGAGCGGCTGAGTCTCCATAGTCCTGACCTGCACCGAAGAAGTATGCGTCCTGAGAAGCAGCGGGTTGAGATGTCCTGCCGACACGAAGAAGGTATCCTGCATGTCGCGTGCGGGGTGGTTCGGAGGGAAGTTCAGGGCCTCGAAGACATGGTAGTCGTCCTCGATTTCCGGACCCTCGGCTACATCGTAACCGAACTTGCGGAAAATGTCGACGATCTCCTTGCGGACGATGCTTACCGGGTGACGCGAGCCGAGCTCCATAGAGTCTCCGGGCATCGAGAGGTCCTCGCGAGGGCCGGACGTAGCCTCGGCGCCGGCGAGCGAGTCGCGCAGTTCCTCGACCTTCGCGATTGCGAGCTGCTTAAGCTCGTTGAGCGGACGGCCGAACTCAGCTTTCTGTTCGCGGTCTACAGTACGGAACTCCTCGAACAGGGCTGTAACCACACCCTTCTTTCCGAGGAAGTGGACGCGAGCGTCTTCTACATCCTTCAAAGTCTCACACTTCAGAGCCTGAAGCTCCGAAATCACCTGCTGAATATCTTCTTTCTTCATAATTACTTAGACGTGCGTTTCGCCTCGCGTTTGTCGCGGGCTTTCTTATCCCTGGCGGCGCCTATTTTAAGGTATTTCGCCCACTGGTCTTCGTCCAGAACTTTCTGGAAGGCCTGATAGATTTTCTCGGCCCATTTGTCCTGGATGGCTACATAGACATCGTTGTTGGCTACTCTGGCCTGGCTCTTTTCCATCAGTTCGGCCCTCATCGCGAAATAATCGTGTGTGAGAATAGAATCGATATAGAACTCCTGGGCCATATCCAGATCGAGGGAGGTAGTATATTTCTCCACCTCTTTCTCTATCATGGCGTACATTTCCTTCTCCATCTGCTCGGGGCTTTTCTGCTCCTGGGCAAAGGCGACGGAAGGCACCAAAATCAAAGCTACAACCAGTATGCGGAATATTTTCATTATATTTGCTAAACCACTTAAAGCACGCAAAATTAATCAATTCCAAGATAAAATGAAAAACAAGCTTCTCATTGCCGCAGCAGCGCTGATGATCATGAACGCTGCAGACCTCTTCGCCTGCACCAACATCATTATCACCAAAGAAGCCAGCGCAGACGGCTCCACCATGGTCTCTTATGCCGCCGACTCCCACTGGCTCTACGGCGAACTCTACCTCAAAAAGGCCGGTGCCTTCAAGCAGGGCGCCATGCGCCAGGTAATAGAGTGGGACACCTACAAGCCCCTCTGCAAGATCCCCGAGGTCGCGCAAACCTACCAGCGCCTTGGAAATATGAACGAGCACCAGCTCATAATCGGCGAGACGACCTGGGGCGGACGCGAAGAGCAGATCAACGAAGGCGGCCTGATGGACTATGGCTCCCTTATTTATATAGCGCTCGAGCGCGCGAAGTCTGCCCGCGAAGCGATCAAGGTTATCGCGGAGCTCGCCAATACCTACGGCTACTGCTCGGAGGGCGAGACCTTCTCCATCGCCGACAAAGATGAGGCATGGATCATGGACCTCGTCGGCAAGGGCAAGGAAAAAGGCATCGTCTGGGTAGCCCGCCGAGTGCCGGACGGCTATATCTGCGGCCATGCCAACCAGGCCCGAATCACCCGCTTCCCGCTCCATGACTCGGGCAACTGCCAGTATTCGGAGGACGTAATCAGCTTCGCCCGCGCCAACGGCTGGTACAGCGGCAGCGACGAAAACTTCAGCTTCCGCGACGCCTACAACCCGCTCGATTTCGGGGGCGCAAGGGGCTGCGAGTCTCGAGTATGGGCGGCCTTTAACCGCCTGTGCGACGGCCATTTCACCTTCGTCGACGAGTCCGGCAACGAGCGTGGCGCTTCAGCCGACGACTACCTCAACTATGCGATGGGCTACGACCTCTCGGGCGAGATGCCGCTGTTCGTCAAGCCCGCGCGAAAGATCACGGTCAAGGATGTAGCCGACGCCATGCGCGATCACTTTGAGGGCACGCCCATGGACATGAGGGTCGACGCCGGTGCGGGCGGAAATGCATGCCCCTACCGCTGGAGGCCGATGAGCTTCAAGGTCGACGGGGTCGAGTACGTCAACGAGCGTGCGATCGCGACCCAGCAGACCGGATTCTGGTTCGTGGCCCAGGCTCGCCCGAGCCTGCCGGACGCAGTCGGAGCCCTCGTGTGGTTCGGCGTGGACGATGCCGCAACCTCATGGCTCACCCCGATTTACGTCAGCTCCAGCGAGGTCCCGGAGTGCTTCGAGGTCGGAAACGGCGACCTACTCCACTATTCGGCGAAGTCAGCATTCTGGATCAACAACCGCGTTTCGAACGCCTGCTATAGGATGTACAACCAGATGGAGCCGTTCGTGCGCGAGAGGATAGACGCCTTCGAGAACGAGCAGATTACGAAGGCCGTTCCGGATATGGATAAAAAGCTGGCCGAACTCGTGATTGCCGGTAAGACAGACAAAGCCATCAAGCAGATGACCGACTTCTCGGTAAAGACCGCCCAGAAACAGTTCAAGGCGTGGGTCAAGCTCGAGGAGACGCTCCTCGTCAAGTTCATCGACGGCAATGTCAAGGCCCAGGACGCTAAGGGTAATTTCAAACACACGAAGTACCACGACGGAACTCCCGAAGACCTGACTCAGCCCGGATTTACCGACCGCTTCAAGAAGGCAATCGTCAACGACCACGGCGACGTCCTGCGCTCGCGATAGACCGAGAATTTGTCGTTTTCTTAAGTTTTTATAACTTTGCACCGCATTTTTGAACACATATTTTATTCAATAAAATGAAAAAAGTTCTTATGACTCTTGCACTCGTAGCTGTAGCAGCTACCAGCGCATTCGCACAGATCTCGGTCGGAGCCGGCTATCTTAACAACACCCAGAAGTCTACCTACACCTCTGGCAGCACCTCCACCACCACAACCACACCTTCCAAGGGTGCTTACATCGGAGCAGACTATACTCTTGATCTCGGACAGGGCCTTGGCGTTCTCGCCGGACTTAAGGGTACTTTCCTTACCCACACTGAGACCGCAAGCCTTCTTGGCGTAACCGGAACAACCAAGACCAACGAGCTCTACCTCGCAGTTCCCGTTCAGGCAGTTTACACCTACGCTCTCAGCAACGACCTCAAGCTCTTCGGCTTCGCTGGCCCCAGCTTCTCATTCGGTCTTTCTTCAAAGAGCACCTTCACCAACAACGTAACAGACGACGTTACTGTTACCGACAACTATGGTGACGACAGCTATGGCAAGGTCAACGTATTCCTCGGAGCAGGCGTTGGCGCTGACATCATGAACACCATCCGCATCAAGGCTGGTTATGATATCGGTCTCCTCAACCGCTCTTCTGCTGACAACACCAAGGTTGGCGACGCTCAGTGGTTTGTTGGCGTAGCTTATCTCTTCTAGTCTGAAGATATAGAGTCAAACACAAAGACCGGCCCTGATGGGTCGGTCTTTTTTGTTATATTTGTTGAAATAGTTGAACTAAACTTATTAATGATTATGAAATATTCTTAACTTCGTGGCGTAATGACACTATGATTATGAAGACGACAACAGTTGCATTAGGCCCTCATTTTGAAGAATTCATCCAATCCAGCATCCTTTCCGGCAGATATAACAATGCCAGTGAGGTGGTTCGTTCAGGATTGCGCCTTCTTGAGGACCAGGAGCAGAAGATGGCCGCTCTTCGCCACGCCATTGAGGAGGGAATGAACAGCGGTATCGCAGAGGATTTCGATCCTGACGCATACCTAGAGGAGATAAAGGCTAGAAAAAATGGCAAACTATGAATTAACTAAAGCGGCATTAGAAGACCTCTACAAAATCTGGGAGTACACGTCAGACACGATACTATTCTCAATTAATAGTTTCTTTTAAGGTAATCGCATCAAACCCCAGTCAATCCGGCCGGGCTTACGATGATATTATGTCTGGATTGAGAGGGGTGCGCGAAGGGTGCCACACGGGGACCGGCCTTAGAATGGTCTGGAAGCCTGGTTGTTGTGTGGCGAGGGGCAATTTTGCCCGTTGCCACACATTGGCTTGCCACACAATATATCCTGACAGGGGTGCGCGTGTGGCACGCTGGCGAAAACAATTTGCCGGGGAATTAACGGATATTCCTTGCGACAGTCATGCCGGTTGACCAGGCGGCTTGGAGGTTGAAGCCGCCGGTGAGGGCGTCGATGTCGAGGACTTCCCCGGCGAAGAAGAGGCCGGGGTACTGACGGGATTCTAGGGTCGAGGGGTTGACGGCAGACATCGACACGCCGCCGGCGGTCACGAATTCCTCTTTGAATTTTGCCCGACCGACCAGATCATAAGTATCTGCGGTGATAACGGCTACGAGGCGGTTGAGGCCCTTCGATCCGAGTTCGGCCCAGCGGATGTCGTCGCGAATACCTGCGCGGTTCAGAAGATGTTTCCACAACCTTGACGAAAGGCTGTCAGGATGTATGTTTGCGACGAGTTTCTGCCCGTCGGAGACGGAGGTGAGCCAGGAACGCGCCTGAGCCTCTGTCCATGAAAGCCAGTTGATCAGAAGCGAACCCCGATAATCATGTTCCGCCAAATAACGCGCTGCGTAAGAAGAAAGCCTCAAGGTTGCAGGGCCGCTGACGCCCCAGTCGGTAAGCAGAAGCGTGCCGTAGGAGCGGAACTTAGTCCCGGCAAGAGCGAGGGTGACATCATTTACGGATGTCCCGGTAAGCTCTTTGATGCCTGGATCAGATAATTTAAATGTAAACAGAGAGGGAACTGGAGGGATTATTTCGATGTCCAGCCCTTCGAGAAGGCCTAGCGCTCCGCCTCCTGTTGTTACTACTACCTTGTCGGCACGAACGGTTTCTCCGCCAGCAAGGGTCAGGCGGTAGCCACCAGCCTCATTAGAGATCTTTTCGACTTTCGCCTTACACCTTACCTCAACGCCAAGCTGACGCATCAGACGTTCAAGGGTCCTGACCACCTGCATCGCGTCCTGCGAGGCGGGAAAAAGGCGGCCATCCGGCTCGGCGACGAGCCGCACGCCTTCCGCCTCCCACCAGCGATGCGTGTCTTCCGGAGAAAAAGAGCGGAAAGCCTGACGGATAAGTTTTTCGCCCCGGGGGTAGACTTCGGAAAGCTTCCCTACCGAGGCGAAAGTATTGCTGATATTACACCGGCCTCCGCCGGTTACGGAGACCTTGGCAAGGGGCCTTGCCCACGCCTCAAGGACCGTAACGGCCGCGCCGGGCGTCCTGCGCTTCAATTCAATCGCGCAGAAACACCCGGCGGCTCCGGCTCCTATTATTGCTACTTTTTCTTGCAAATCAGCTGACCTACAACGTAGATGACAGCCGCGGTGAGCATTCCGTTGATGGAAGGAATACCTACCTTAATGAGGTTTGCTACTACAGCACCGCAGACGACGCCTGCAACTGCGAACCAGTCGACTGTCTTAATCTCGATAGTTCCGTCGAGATACTCTTTCCTGTGGAGGAAGTATCCGAGGATGAGGATGATACCTACCGGCGGCAGGGTGCAGTTGAGGATGTTGAGCCATCCGCAGAAGTTCCAGTAGAGCCAGACGGCTGCTACGGTACCGATGATTCCGGAAATAAGGACCATCAGTTTCTTCGAACCTCCGGTAATGTTGGCAAGGCCGAGACCTGTTGAGTAGAGGGCGTTGTCGTTGGTAGTCCAGATGTTCAGACCGAGAACTGCTACAGCAACATAGAAGAGGTTGAGGTTAAGCATAACCTCGAAGATATCGTTGCCTCCGACGTAGATTGAAGAAACGGCGCCGAAGAAGAACATAAGCGAGTTGCCGAGGAAGAAGGCGCAGACGGTAACGATGGCCGCGATCTTTCCGTTCTTGGCGAAGCGGGTGAAGTTCGGGGTGGCCGTACCTCCTGAGACGAAGCTTCCGATTACGAGGCCGGCTCCGGCGATGACGCCGAGGTCCTTGGTGCCCTTTGAGAACTGCTCGATAAGTCCGGTGTCACCATGCTTGACGGCGAGGATCATGGCGACTGTGCCGAGAATTGCGACCAGCGGGACGGCGATGTAGCTGACGATAGTCAGACTCTTGATGCCGAAGTAGGCGCTGGCGGTCATAAGGATACCGGCAATCGCGACGAGCAGGTAGCCCTCGAGAGGCATGAAATCGGGAGTGACTTCGAGGCCGAGGAGTTCCTTCGCGACGGGGATTGCGAACATGGCGAGGCCTACGCCAAACCAACCCATCTGGGTGAAGCTGATCATCGCGCTGGGGAGCCAGCTGCCCTTGCGGCCGAAGCTGCGCTGGGCGAGAAGATCGAGCGAAAGTCCGCTTTCAGCACCGATGTACCCTAAAGAGCCTGTGTATGCGCCGAGGATGACGCCGCCGAGGATGAGAGCGCCGATGAAGCCCTTGAAATCAAGGCCAGCGGCGAGATTCTGTCCGACCCACATACTTGCGGAGAAGAATGTGAAGCCAAGCATAATCATGAACATGGTCAGCGTTCCGCGACGCGAAGATGCGGGTACGCTCGAGTTGGAGAAGTCGAAATCGACTTTGCGGTTGTTGTTGCTCATTGTTTTATAAGATTAAATAATTGTGTCAGGCGTGCTTCGCAGATTGCCGTCAGGTTCTGTTTGCGAAGTTCAGCGAGGTACCGCTGTTCCTTTCTATATAGTGGTTCAAGATTCCAATCGGCCGGATAGCCGCAGATGTGCAGCCACTCGGGGTAGGTCGCCTCGGCATATCCGACTTTCTCGGCCAGGAAGGCATCGTAGTCGGCGGTATGGCTTGCCTCGAGCAGATCCTGCCAGTACTCAATTACCTCCTTGAAGTGGTCTTCAATCTCATAGCGGCGGGCTCCACCGTCGTAGATTATACATTTTTCGAGCAGGGCCGGCGCATATGTGTAGTCGAGGATGTATTCGCGGAATTCAGGGGTGATGCAACCGCCCTTCCATCCGAAATCGATCATTGGGACGTTGACTCCCGTGACGCCCTTGTCTTCGTAGACAGTAAAGGCGCCCTCGAAGAAAATGCATTCGAACCCCTCGAATTCCGGCCATCTCAGGCGTATATGTTCAGTCATGTCCTCCATCAGATTGAAGGCTTTCGTTCCTCCGATCGTGAAGAAGACAATCTTCTTTATCGAACCGCCTGCTCGGTCGAACTGCTCGATAGTATATTTAAGGCATTTTCGGATAGTGTCTCCGCTGGCGAGGATGTCGCCGATAAGGAGGGTGCAATCCTTTTCAGGGTGCAGTTTTTCGTAGCGGATTTCGAGACCTTTTATAATATGGTCCTCGATGACTCTTTCGCAACTGAGGAAGTTGATATTGTCAAGTCTGATTCCGAGGGAGTGGCAGCATTCCTCGAGAGGATAATTGAGGCCTCCGCGAAGGATGGTAAGGATGGCCGCCTTCTTCAAATCCGGCTCCAGGGCTTTAAGGGCTGCGGTCATGGGCTTTTTCAGAGCCTCGCAGCAATCATACCCTATTACCTCCGGAGAAGCCATCAAACGGCGGCTGCCTTCACTGCTGATTACGTAATAAGTATTCAGAGTATCCTTGGAGACGAGGCTGTAGAGAGCGGTCTCCTGATCTTTTCGGACTAAATTGAGATGCATCCCGATACGAACTAATCGGGATACAAAGATAATCAAATTTTTGTCACTTAACCGTGTAAACACTTTTTTACACGGATAATTTTTTGTCCCTTTGCAAAAGAACCAAACTTTTATGTGCTATGAAACTTTATTTAAGACTTTTCGCGGCCTGTTTTCTGGCCAGCTCAATCATCTCTTGCAGCAAATATGCATCCGGGCCTTCTTTTTACATGCCTGACGATTCTGCCGTCGTGGGCGGGTCCGATTCTTCCGGATTCGACTTATCATCCCTGGCCCGGATGTTTGCTGCACTGCCTATCGGTATAGATCAGATGCAGGAAGTTATGGATGCCGCTTCGTCTTCCGCCGGCAACGGCTACGACGAAGAGTATACGATGAAACAGCTGATCGAGGCCCCAGGCTGCGGCGTCGGAGACAACCCTACAAAAGCCGGCTCCTATGCGCGTCCGCTGAGAGATATGATCGCAGAGTATCTTCAAAAGGAGACCAAAGCCGGGGCGAAAGATGTTGAGGAATATATGAACTCCCTTTCCAGCTCGGATCTTCAGCTGTACTGGCCGTATTCAGAAGACTGGGACGGAGAGCAGCTCCCTATCATTACCTTTGACCCGGGATATGGCTCGGACTATAATTACGGGTATAAAATAGGTATCGACGGTAGTGGAGTCCATGTAGTAGATTCCGTCTATGTAGACGAGCAGGTCGCCCGCGAACACCCGGTGTGGGTTATTAATACTAATGACGACGCCGGTTTTACGCCTTTGGATATTTACCGCACTGCTGTCATTCATATTTCCCCTTCTTCTGTCATTCCGAGCTCCCTTTCTTCTGTCATTCCGAGCTCCCTTTCTTCTGTCATACCCGGCTTCGACCGGGTATCTAAGACCCCCGATCAGGTCGGGGGTGACACGGAAACCAAGTCCGGCCCCCGAATGCTGTACCTCCGCTCGTTCACCATGCTGCGCCACTATGACAGCTGGTTTCGCGGCGGAAGTGAGTTCTTCGTAAAATGCGGAGCCGTAAATGGTTTCCACGCAACAACGGAAGCGGAGATGAGACTGTACTATCCGAGCGTCACTGACTTTATGGTGGTCGTGAAGCGTAAACAGCTCGGCGAGGAGATTCCGTACAATGGAATAATAATGACTGATTTTACTAATCAGCTGGAGAACCTAGCCTTCCTGATAACCGAAGACGACGGAGGAACCCAGACTTCGTGGAAGTGTTCTGCTACCGTTAAGGTAAAATCCAAGAGCTACGGTTTCGAGTGTGATATCCCATATAATGAAAAAGACGATATAGTCTGGCGCGGCCAGCTAAGCGCCAGCTTCTTCCAGGAAGCCGACTGGGTCCAGGGCCGTTTCGGAGACGTATTAATCTCTTTCGTCCTGGAATAATTAGTATAATGAGTTCAGAAATTTCCTTATATTTACACTCAAAATTAGGAGTAATTATGAACTCACCGAGAAAGAAAGAGTACGATTATTTGTCTTTGAGACTGAGGGGGCGCACCAAAGCACGCATTAAGACTGCGGCAAAAAGTGCAAAAATGAGCGTGAATGAGTATTTGAACCGCGCCCTTGAAGAAATTACAAAGGACATCGTTTCAGAAGAAGAGATTATGGAAGAGAAGAAAAAAACAGAAGCGTTCCTGGATGCTGTTTGCGGCACCTGGAAGACAGATAAGACGGCGGATGAGATAATGTCGGAGATCAAGTCTTCACTCAAGTCAAAGAAAGTCGAAGACCTATGGTAAAGTACCTTCTTGATACGAACATTATTATAGACCTGCTGCGCGGCACTTCTCCTGAAACCAAGCAACTTATAGTCAGTCTTGGGATCAGCAACTGCGCCATCTCGGACATCACTTTATATGAATTATATGTCGGGGTAGAACTATTCGGCGGGCCAGACGGAGAAGCAGCAATCGAGCGCATCGTCGGCGGATTAACTGTCCTTCCGTCCAAAGATGGATTCCGCGAGGCGGCCAGACAGTACGTTCGGTTAAAAGCCAAGGGTGAGACTATCGAAGACCTTGACCTTTTCATTGGCTGTACGGCAATAGTCAATGACCTATATATGGTTACTGGAAACGTGAAACACCTCTCACGCCTGGAGAATATCAGAATTCTTTAAACGTTCGTCGCCCGGAGCCTATAGACCAAGGGGTTCCAGTACCGCCATCTCGCAGGCCTTGCAGTCGAAGAGGAGGGGGAAGCGGCGGGAGTTGTTGACGTTAGTCTCTATCGCGGTTTGATTAAAACCAATCGTGTATTCCCATATCCCCGGATATACGCGCCTCCAGAACCATCTCTGTCTCAATAAAGGATTCGTCTGCATTGGGGTTGGAATACTGCTCAAGCAGCCACGACCAATAATGCTCTATAGTAACCGGGAAAACAAATGTAAGAGTAACCTTATAGTCTTCTGTTAATTCTTCCGGCATCATTGTTGAGCAGAAATACATCTCTGTAGGCATCATTACCCCCTCCAAGAAATATTCGTTCAATAAGGATCCGATACACCTGCCCTCTTTTAAAATGCGGTACTCCGGACCGGCGCATTTAAACATGGCCGTAGTGTAAAAGATGGTGAAAAACGAGGATAGATCTTCTCCGGCATTCTTCCCGAACAAAACCTTATCTGCGTACACTCTAATACTATCTCTAGCATATACATTGGATATGAAATGATGTTTTTGAGTGTTGTCCACAAAAGAATAATAGTAATCCTTAAAAACCTTATTACGGTCCAGGATCTTTTCAATAGCATAATTCTCGGCGGGAGTGCGAGATTTATTAATGGGTGCGTTACTAGGATAACAGAAATAAGCCTCTATCTTTTCGTTAATATGAGACTTAACCCCCAGAGCACAACGAATTATAAAGGCAGATTTAGTCGGATTCTTTCCGACACTCACTAATGTCAAATTATTATTCCAGTTCCGATCTTCTACAAAGACAGACTCGGGGCTTTCATAAGTCTTATTCTCCGGCTTGCAAGAACAAATAAGAGCCAATAAGGCGAATGTCATTAACGAGGTATATTTCATAATTGTTACAAAGCAAAACTATAATCACAAAGAATATTGATATTTTGATCATACTGATCACCAGAATGCACATACCAGCCACCGGTTAGAGCAAACCAATCATCGTCAAATCCATAACCGTCTTTCCACTGAGTCCACCATCCCCAGTTCATTTTGATGCGATAGATATGGGGGGAAGAATAACCGACAGTATCTATCCGTTCTTCGAGTAATGGGGGATAACCGGATAATTTTTGATAGTACTCCAAATACCTCGTTCTAGTTCGCTTATAGCCATCAATAATAAATGCATGCCCGCCGGATGAAGAGAAGGCAGATACTAAGACTGGCATACCATTCAACAAATTCTGAGTAATCTTTGTAACGGAATAGGATTGTTTCACACTAGAGATTCCGACACTGGAATAAAAGTTTTTAATTTTCGTTAAAGAATTAAAAACACCAGTAGATGTATCGCTATAATGAGCTTTTAACTCTTTCCCCATGATTCTTAACAACAAGGGGGTTGCATAATTATCTAAGGAGTCAGTATATTCCAACCCCACATCATTAACATTAACATAATAACCATTCCACCCCAGAGTTAGATTATAGTTGAAATGGTTGCATAGAAATTGCAGCATTTCTCCGCATGCGACAGGCGCACATCCTGCGGGTTTCTTCCCGCTCCCGGAATCTTTTGGAGGACAGTAATAATTATAAGGATGCCACTGATCCCAATGGGCCTGGACAAGATGGCATGTGCTGTCATAATAGACCTCTTCAGTCCAAGTTGAAACCAGCTGCCATTCCCCACCATAATAGGGAATAATCGGCAGAGAATCTCCTTGAAAGCGAAGTGGTTCTTTCCCGGAGGTTTTTGCCCACTCCTGCCTGTGGGAGAATATCTCTTCTGCCGTGAATGTCAATTCGCTATCCTCTGAATGAATAATGCGCTTCATGTCCTCAGCGGTCATTTCAAGCCACGAGATCAAGCCTCCGTTTTCAGAGGACATCGATATTGAACCCACGCCGCTTTGGGCTATCACAGCCGGCGTGCGCTTGTCTGCAGACAGGATTACCCATCCATCGTCATAGTTAACGAAATACATCAACGTTTCACCCTCCTGGTCTACGTATGGCTCAACAGTAATCTTGCCCGAGATTCCTTTGGTGGGGAAAGACGCCATATCGTAAGCGTCACTCAATGTAACGCGATTTGAGGTGGTGCCGGTGAATTGATCAGGCTTTCTTACGCTCAGATCGGAGACCGGTTTGGCAGAACATGAGGCAAGAAGATATCCTATAACCAATAGTATTGGCGCTTTCAACGTTATTTTAAACATAAATAAAAGGTTAATACTGCTAAGGTAATAATTTTTGTGTATTACAAAATACTTACCCGCCCCGTTTCGCGAGAGCGCGCAACACGCCGTATCATTTACATGGAGTAAGGACCGCCATCTCGCAGGCCTTGCAGTCGAAGAGGAGGGGGAAGCGGCGGGAGTTGTTGACCAGGAAGATGTCGCCGGTCTGTTTTGCGCCCTGGTGGACGGGGCAAAGACCGAGTTCATACTTGATGCAGTACTTGGAGCGCATCAGCTCCCCGGGACGCCGGCCGGTCTCCAGCGCGGCGGGCGCAATCTGGCCCTTAAAGGAAGGACGAAGCGGCCGGACGCGAACCGGCTGCGCATCCAACTTTTCTGCGAGTTCCCTGCGAAGGCCGTTCAGGGCCGCCGCGCCCAGATGGGGAAGCGCCCCGTCATGGTCAATGCCAGCCACCGTAAATGCGTAGTCCCCGCTGCGTTTGCCCAGTTGTCCGGCGATCATCGCCTCTGAGCGCTGAATGTCGCGAGCTGGCTCGCAGCCTTCGAGTGTGACGGACGCATGGCGGCCATCCTCCGTCTCGGCGGAAACGGAGAGCGACGTTCCGCTCGCCTCAACGCTTAGCTCGACCTCGATAAATCTCCTGCACGGATTGGCGTCCAGGCTCTTTTCGAAGGCGGTGGAGATGTTGCGCCAGAGAGTAACTCCCGGCTTTAAACCTGCGACCGGTTTGCAAACGATCTTATTCCCCTGGCACACATCGCCCCTGAAACCGATTATTTCCCCGTCCGAGACGAACGCGAAACCGTCGCCATTATGAAGATCCAGCGCCCTCGGGCCCACGGTAATTTCCATCCCCTGCGCCACCGGGCGGACGGACAAGACGGCCCCGATTTCTTCGCCCATCGACTTCGGAGTATCGAGCGAAGCCCATTTCCCGCGCTTGCCGTCCAGGAACAGTTCGGTAAACCCACGGTTGAAGGTCTTGGAGAGATCCGGCTCGAATCCTCCCTCGACCCGTCCGAACGAAGCGCGCCTCAAAGCGCCTCCGGAGGCCTGGACAAGTTTATCGAGCAGCAGGGAGTAATGCCTGACGGTATTTCGAACGTATGAGGCGTTTTTCAGACGGCCCTCAATCTTGAAGGAAGTGGCGCCGGCGGCGACAAGATCCGAAAGCCTTGCGCTGAGATTGAAATCTTTCAAGGACAGAAGCGCTTTGTCGCGAACCAGCACCTTTCCTTCGGAATCTACCAGGTCGTAGAGATTTCTGCAGGCCTGGATACACTCGCCCCGATCGCCGCTCCTGGCCCCATCAGTCAGGACCTCCGACATAGTACATTGTCCGCTGTAACAGACGCAAAGGGCGCCGTGGACAAAGCATTCGATTTCGCAGGGGACGGCCGAAGCAATCTCCTGGATAACCGAAAGCGGCAGCTCCCTTTCCAAAATGAGTCTGGAGCAGCCGGCCTCGGCAAAGAGTCTGGCCCGTTCTACCGTCCTTATCGAACACTGGGTTGAGGCGTGGAGGGGGACTCTGATATCCTCCCACAGCCCGACCCTGGGATCGCGGATGATGAAGGCGTCCGCGCCTGCCTGCTGCGCCGCGATCATCTGGCGGTGGACTTCGTCCATCTCGCCTTCCCGCAGCAGGATATTGAACGTTACGAAGATTCTGGCCCCGAACTTATGGGCGTACGCGCAGAGCCTGGCGATTTCCTCTACGGAATTACCCGCATCTTTGCGTGCCCCGAAATCCGGCCCGGCGATATACACCGCATCGGCACCGCAGTCTATTGCTGCGATGCCGATGTCAGAGTTTCTTGCCGGGGCAAGAAGTTCGAGGGCTTTCATTGGCTACTTGAGAGCCTTGAGCTGCTTCTGGGCCTCGGGGCCGTAGGTAGGATCGTTCTCGACCATCTTGTAGTACTCGATAGCCTTTGCGTTGTTCTTAAGGCCCTGGTAGAGAGTTGCGATAGTGAACTTCACGGCTGAGACATTGCCTGCGCCGGGTTTCAGCTCGACGTATTTCTCGAAGCTTGCGATAGCCTTCTCTGCCTTGCTGAGGTTCTGGGCTGCGAGACCTGCGATGTAGCAAGCGTCTGCATTCTCGAGATAAGAGTTGCTCTTGTCTGCGTTCTCGATAGCCTCGGCGAACTTCTTAGCTTTGTTGGCGGCGTTGGCTTTCTTGAGGAAGATAGCGGAAAGCTGCTTGTTGGCGGCCTTTTCCTGGCCCAGCGAAGCTGCGAGCTCATAAGTCTCGACTGCTTTCTCGGTATTTCCGAGCTTGTCGTATGCCTGGCCCATGTAAAGGGCTGCCTTTGCGTTGCCGGGATCCAAATCCAGAGTCTGCTGGAAAGCCGCTGCTGCGGCCTCGTATTCCTTAGCCTTAAGAAGTTTTGTTCCCTTCTGGATGTAGGCCTGAGGGATGAGGGCCTGAGCCTCAGCTGCGGTAGATTCCGCTCCGAGCTTCTCAGCGAGGGCTGCTGCCTCACCCAATTTAGCGACAGCGGTCTCATATTCTCCTTCCTTCAGGAGATCTTTTGCGATCGAAAGGCTGAGCGAGGGCATGATACTTTCACAATTGGCGACGATCTCTGCGCCTGCCTCTCCGCACTCAACTGCGAGGTTGTATGCTTTCTGGAAATACTCCATGGCTCCGGTTTTGTCGCCAAGGGCGATAGCCTCTGCACCATGGTTGTAAAGATCCGTTGCTTCATTTACATCCTGCGCGAAGCCCAGCGAAAGGGCTGCGAAAAGCGCGCAAACTGATACTAATACCTTCTTCATATCGTTAAATCTTTTGTTGCCGGTTGAAGGGCAAAATTATGAAAAAATACTAACTACTCCAAACCGATGGGGCTGGTTTTTACCTTCAGCCACCGGGCTACTTCTTCATCAAGCAGCGTGCCAAGATTCTCAAACACAGCCCTATGGTACTCGTTAAGCCACTCTATTTCCCACCTGTCCAGCAGGCTCAAATCCAGCGCAGACGTCTCGAAATGACACATAGTAAGCGGCTCAAAGCTAAGGAAATGACCGAATTCTGAGGTTCCGGCGTCTACCGTCAGGACGAGGTTTTCGTGGCGCACGCCGTGTTTGCCTTCGCGATAGATTCCTGGCTCGTCGGAGGTGATCATGCCTTCGACCATCGGGGTCGGGTCGAGGTTCTGCCGAATCTGGTGGGGCCCTTCGTGGACCCCAAGGAAGAAGCCGACGCCGTGGCCGGTCCCATGTCCGAAGTCCATCCGCGAGCGCCAGAGCGGCAGGCGCGCCGCAGCGTCGATCCTGCAACCGGGCGTGCCGGCCGGGAAGACGGCGCTCGCCAGGTCGATATGGGCTTTGAGGACGAGCGTGTAGTCGCGTATTTCTTCGGGTGTACATTCACCCATGGGGACGGTACGGGTGATGTCGGTCGTGCCGCTCAGGAACTGGCCGCCCGAGTCGCACAGATACAGGCCGTGGGCTTCGATCGCCGGCGCTCCCTCGCCGCGGGGTGTGATATAATGGGGCAGCGCGGCGCCCTTCCCGTAGGCCGATATAGTCTCGAAACTGTCGCCCTGGTAGTCCTCGATCTCGGCGCGGTACTGCCCGAGCCGGACGGCCGCATCCCACTCGGTCACGGTCTTTCCGGCCTCGATGCTCTTCTCGAGCCAGAAGAGGAACTTTTCCATGGCTACGCCGTCGCGGATGTGGCACTCGCGAATCCACTCGATTTCCTGCGGGCTTTTCTGCTCCTTGCGGCGCGCTACCGGGCTGGGGGCGTCGAGAACCGGCCCCGACGCCGCACCGCGCAGCTCGAGGTTGGCGGTGTTGCTGTCCATCCACAGCCGCCCGTCGAATTCCGCGAGTTCAAGGCCGACTTCGGAGTACGGGAGCAGCTCGATTCCGTCGCCCTGCAGGGCGTCGAAGGTCTCTTCCGTGACCGGGTCCTCGACCTCCTCCTTCAAGACGAACCATTTCGCAAAGTCCTGGCCCACAAGAAGATAGGATATGACCATCGGGTTGTATTCGATATCGGAGGCGCGAACGTTCAGGACCCACGCTATTTCGTCGAGCGCGCTTAAAAGTATCGCGTCGCACCCGCGTTCGGCAATCTCGCCGCGCAGCCACTCCATCTTCTCCTCGCGCGACTCGCCCGCCTTCACCCTGAAGATTGAGGTCTGGGGCACGTCTGGCCGGTCCTCCCACAGCACGCTGAGCAGGTCGGGGACGCCGACTAACGAAAATGTTTCACGCAGTTCGTCGGCCGCTGCGGCGCTTGTACACAGCGAGTCCACGGCGATGACGGCCCCGTCCGGGAACTGGCTGCGCAGCCATTCGGGGATGAGGACCTGCTCGGGCACGCGCGTCTTGTGGAGGACGGCTCCCGTTCCCGCGAGCTGCTCGTTAGCCTGAATGAAGTAGCGAGTGTCCGTCCACAGCCCGGCATGGTCCAGGGTCACGACTACATCGCCCGCCTCGCCCGTGAACCCGGTAAGCCAGCGGACCTGCTTCCAGCGCTCGGCCGGATACTCGCTCTGGTGGGGGTCAGATCCCCCGATAATCACGGCGTCCCAGCCGCGTCCCCGCATGAGGGTGCGAAGGGATTCGATACGTTCGGCGTAAAGGTTATTCATCTCCGTTGACGTGTTTCGCGGCGGCGCAGAGCATCTCGTAGAACTCTTCGCCGTAGGCAGCTATAAGGGGTTTTTTCAGGAATTTGTAGACTCGGATTTTCTTCTCGCGCCCGAGGCGATAGGCTTCCTTGCAGATGTGCCAGCGATGGAGGTTAAGGGCCTGGCCGCCGCCGGTGAGCTTCGTTACCCTGATGGGGTAGAGGCTGCAGGAGATGGGCTTTCGAAGTCCCTTACATTCGATGGCGCAGAGGCAATTGCCCTCGCCCGGGAAGTGGCAGTAGGCGCAGGCGGCCGATCCTTCGGCCAGCGGGGTCACGAGATCGCCGTCGCGGTCGATTGAGAAGAAGCCCTCGCGGGCGACGGCGGCCCGGCCGGCATCCGTCATGAGCTCTTGGAACGCGGGATAGTTGCGCTCGAGACCCTCCAGTTCGTCTTCGCGAAGGGGTGCGCCGCTGTCGCCTTCGATGCAGCAGGCTCCCTTGCAGGCCTCATAATCGCAGGCGAAATATTCGGTTACGACCTCCTCCGAAACGAGGATGTCGCCTATCTGAATGATGGTCCCGAAAAGATCTCCGTGCATTATTTGACTATATATTCGACCACGCCCGAAGAGATGATTTCTTCGATGATCATCCTTACGTCGTCGTCGTCGATCCGGTCTATGCTCTTAGAATAGAGCGAGATAAGGTCCTTGCCCTCGCTGTAGCGGTATAGGCAGTATTTGATGATGCCCTCGGGGGTGGCGAGCTCCCTTGCAACATTATTGCGGACGATTTCCTTATAGGCCTTGAACTGCGCCTCGCTTACGGAGAAATACTGCAGGTCTTCGAATTCGCCCCGGATGTCCCTGATGGCGGCGAGGGGCTCGGATGCCGAGACTCCTGCTGGTAATCCGTCCTCGGCGCAGGGCCTGCAGGTGATATAAAGGGTCATGCGCTCGATAGGCGTAAGGTCCATCTTTCCGCTCACTTCGGCGTACATACCCAGGGGCGCGAGGCCGGTGGCAAGCTTCTTCTTCACGGCCTCGAGTGCTATAAGGAAGGCGTAGTAATTGTCCTGGGTCGCCGGGAAAAGTCCCGTCGCAGCGAGATTGACGCTGGGATCCAGGCCGTCGGCAACGTGGGTAGTTCGGCCGCTGTGGAGGTTATAGCGAACTGGCTCGCGAAGGGCATAGATGCGCGAGGTTTTGAAATTGCCGATGTACTTCGTAAGGGCCTGGAGCAGCTTCTCTTCGCCGATGTTTCCGGTAAATACGAAGATGCCGTCGGCGGCGTTATTGAAGCGGCGTGTAATATATTCCTGCACCCTTTCCGGGAGATCGTCGCTAAGGTTGTGGGCGGAACTCTTCTCAAGGAAGATATAGTCCGGACAGATGAGGCTGTCCATCACCGACTTGACGGACGGCGGGACTGAATTGGTCTTGATGAGGGCGGAGCGCCTGAAGTAATCGTACGAATCCCGGTCGATTTCGCAGTCATAGCCTATCTTGAGCAGGGCTTTAAGCACGGACTCCACGTCGTTCTCCTGTGCGTCGCAGAAGATTCTCATGTCTTCGAGCGTGATCTGTCCGGTGAGGGAGATGCCTTCGGCGAGCAGGAGCTGGTTGAAATCGTACGCGCCCATCCCGGCTATTCGTCCGGTTCTGAGGACGTCGGACAGGTATGCGCTTTCTCCGGGACGGATGTCGCGAACAGACGAAGCGCCCCCGCGCGCGGCGAAGCAGAACTTAATGCCGTCCACAGCCATGTCGGGCTTGTAGATGACCTTGATTCCGTTGCTGAAGGTCCAGAGCTTGCCTCCGGAGACGGGGTCGATGGTCGTGTTCGTGAGCTTTATTCCTCTGACTACGGGCGTCTTCAGGACCTCGCCTATGATGGGGTATTTCTTTCGCTGGGTGCGCTCTTCGAACTCGGTCCACTCATCCCCAAGGAAGGCGTGGGCGAAGTTGTTGAACAGCTCCAGTTCGCGCTTCGGGGAGATCTTGCGGCCCTTGAAGAAGTTCTTGATTATCTCTTGCGAGGCGAGGTTGGTCCCGAAGCGGGCGGCAGAAACACACCGGTCGATATAGAAGGCGTTGCTTTTCCCCGGTTTCAGTCCCGTCTGCACCAGTTTCGATAGCGAAATCTTCTTCGCCATGTCGAATTCTGCGAGCGTCACTCCGCCCTTTGAGATATCTGCGAACACTCCGCTGACTATTCTCATCGCCTCATCGCGCTGGTCATCGGGAACGTAAATATTTAGGGAGTTGAGTTTGGAATCCATATAGCAGGGGATGTTCCTGTCCTTGAATTCACGCTGGAGCCGGTCGGTGACTATGTGGCTCATCTCGCGCCCAAGCAGCTCGGAAACGAGCGGTACGGGGGTGTTGGCCTGGTCGCGGGTGATGCTTCCACCCTTGAAGACGAATTCGAGCGCGCCGCCTTCTCCATCGGGGTTGAATTCCAGCTTGCTACCTTCTTTCGGCGGGTTAGACCTTTGGCCGGGAGAGAGGCGGGGGATTGTGAGTCCCAGCGTCTGCAGCGCGGTCTTGTAGATGGTGCGGTCGATGTCGCCGCTGATGATGATTGACTGCTCGCCGTCGGACAGCTTAACCAGGTCGAAGATCATCAGAAGGGTAGAATCGGAGGTGTTTTTTGCGCTGATGTCCACATCCGGGAAATGGAACGTGCGGGCATTCTTGCTGATGTTCACATATCCGTTTCGGGTATACGGAACGCCGGTGCGCTGGAGGAACTCTTGCGGGCTGATGTGTTCGAGTTCCGAGAGCGCCTGCCTGGTCGAAGGAATATCGGTGATTCCTTCCTGGACCAGGGCGAAGTCCGCACGGCCCTTGACCGCGGGATTGGAGACGAGATAGTACGCGATGCCGTTCGAGAGCGTGCCGGTCGCAACTTCCCCGGCCTGCTTGAGCTTGGGAAGGCCCTGGGCTCGCAGGCTTTCGAGAGGAAGCAGCATTATGAACGCTGCAAGAAAGTACCGCGCAATGCGTCTCATCTGTATCTTGTAGGGTTAGTATCGATTTCGGTCATCTCTACTCGAAGGCCGGGCATGGCCTTTACGATGATGTCTTTTAGCAGGTCCTTCGTGTACTGTTCGCTCTGGTAGTGGCCTAACTCCACGAGCAGCATTCCGTCATTGTCGAAATAGTCGTGGTAGTGGAATTCGCCGGTTATGAAGCAGTCGGCGCCTTTACTGGCGGCCGTTTGCATCAGGAATGCACCGGCGCCGCCGCAGAGGGCGACTGTTTTGACGGGTTTTGTCGGCTCTGTGTGTTTTAGGCACTTGACTTTGAAGGTTTCTTTGAGTTGGTTCAGGAGTGTTTCTGCGTCGGTTGGCTTTGCGAGTTCGCCGATCAGCCCGCTGCCGGCATCCATTCCGTCTTTCGGCTCCAGCCAATCGAGGTCCCGGAGGCCTATGAGCTCGGCTATTTTGAAGTTGACTCCGCCGCGGGCGTTGTCCAGGCTGGTGTGGGCGGAATAAATGGCCAGGCCTTTAGTAATGGCTTTCGCGACGCACCTTTGCTGGTAGGTGGAGTCGCTGACCTGCTTCAGGGCGTGGAACAGAAGAGGGTGATGAGACACTATCATCGAGCAGCCTTTTTCAACGGCCTCGTCGACTCTCTCTTCAGTAATATCGAGGCAAACGAGTACTCCTTTGACCTCGTCCTGAGTAAAGCCCACCTGAAGGCCAGAATTATCCCATTCGTCCTGCAACTTCAGCGGCGCGACCGCCTCAATCGCGTTGATAACATCCTTTACTTTCGTCATAGCCTACGAATATACGAAAAAACTATATCAGCTCGGCAATTATCGAGTCCGCGACGAACCATTTGTCTTCAGGGATGGAGACGTGTTTACCGTCGATATCAATCCCTTCGGCGCGCCTGAGGCCGAGCATTATCTTCTCTTCGCGGATTTCTTCGGGGGTGAGAACCTCGAAACTGCGGGTCCAGCCGGTGAGGTTTTCGGAATTCCAGCTGCGGACTTCGCGCAATCCGCCGGGAGCGCTGTCGTCTACGATCGTGGCGAGCGAATGCGCGCCGGGGCCGAGGCCGACATAGGGGGCCCTGCGCCAGTAGGCGCTGTTGTGGACGGCCTCCCTCCCCGGGCGCGCCCAGTTCGAGATTTCGTAATGGCGGTAGCCCGCTTCGCGCAGCCTGTCGCAGATCAGCTTATACTGCGCAGCGCACTGCTCGTCCGGGAGCTCTTCGTACTTGCCGTCTTTGATGTCCTGGGCCAATTGCGAGCCCTCTTCTATCGACAGTTGATATGCCGAAATATGTTCCGGCCCCATGGCGACGAGCCCGTCGAGGGTCGAGCCCAGCATCTCGTCGGTCAGGCCGCCAATCCCGAAAATGATATCAAGGCTGATGTTGTCTATCCCGCCGTCGCGAAGAATTCGAAAGGCCTCCATGGCCGCGGCGCTGTCGTGGCGCCTGCCCATCCAGCGCAGCAGTCCGTCGTCGAGCGACTGGATTCCCATGCTCACCCGGTTCACCCCGACCTCGCGCAGCATGCGCACGAACGGGTAGCCGCGGCCGACTACGTCGTCCGGATTTACCTCAACCGTGAACTCCTTGTACGGGCCTTCGGGCAGGGCCTTCTTCAGGTCAAAAAAGAAACGGAGGGGCATCACCGACGGTGTGCCTCCTCCGATATAGAGGGTCTTTAACTGTTCGTTCGACTCCTTGATTTCTCCGCCACGAAGCCTCGCTTCGGCGCAGATTTCGTCTATGTAGCCGTCGTACTCTTCCGGTTCCCTGCAGGTCAGCTCAGAATAGAAATCGCAGTACCGGCAGAAACTCTTGCAGAAGGGGACGTGGACATAGATCATTAGCGGAGCACGAGTTCTGTTTCGCCCAGAAGGCCGGCTGCAGAGTAAACCTCGGCCGTGTAAACGCCCTTCTCGTACTGAGGGATATCGTTTACGTAGATGATCATGTCGACCTCTGCTCCCTCGTAGTCGACTTCGCGCGAAGCGGTCGCGGCTACGGCCTCTCCGGCGAGAGTGAATGAAGCGTTGGTTCCGTCGAGAAGAAGGTTGCCCTCCGGATCCTTCACCCTGAGGTAGATGGTGACGGGGCCTCTCTTCGCGAGGTCGTTCTCAACCAGACTGAGTTCGACTGCAAGCCTGCGGACGCGGCTGCTGCGGTCGGTGACTTTGTCTGAACCATTGTATGCCTTGCAGACGATGCCCCTGGCCTTGATCTTGGAGCCGGTGGCTACCTTTTCTGCATATTCCTTATTCTGGGCTTCGAGTTCCTCGTTCTTGCCGGTTGCGGCTGCGAGATTCTTCTTGGTGGAAGAGAGCTCTTCGGACAGCCTCTGGTTCTGCTGATTCAGCGAATCGATTTGGACGAGATAGTTGCGCATGATTGAGCGGAGGGTTCCGAGTTCCTTCTCGTACTGGCGCATTTTGGCCCTGTTGGTAGCCTCGGTACTCTTGATGCGGCTTACGAGAACTGCGACTTCCTCGCGGGAGGAGTCGAGCTGGCTGTTGATGGATTCGTAGTCCGAGGAAAGATTGGCGAAATCTTCCTGAAGCTGGCCGATGCGCTCGGTAAGGTCTGCCTTGTCTGCCTCGAGTTCCTTGACCATTTTGTAGTCGCGGGTGCCGATGACTGCCAGGGCGACTGCGAGACCTACAGCTATAATAGAAAGGACGATAACGACTATGCCGTTACTCTTTTTCTTTTCCGCTTTTTCGCGTTCAATTCTTGCGATGGGATCTTCTTTTTCCATATGTTTCGAGTTTATTTGCTTTGAATGGCGCAAATATACAAAAATTATGCAAGGCAGTTTACTCTCCCCTTTGGCCCCTTGGAATAGGGAGCGAGGTGTCGAGCGACCGGTTTAGCAAGGGCCCCGGCTTCGGGGTTGCCGGGGCCCGACACCAGTTAATAATACAGAATAACCTTCTGCCAAAGTACCCATCGCGCAAGCTGAGCCTTTCCCTCGAGCTTGGCGCAGCGCGATCAAGGGTTGGACATTGGGGTGATTTACACACCAAGGGGTGATTTTGAAGGGTTTGGTGTGTGATTTGGGCGGTTTTACACACCAGGACGCGCAAGGTGGAAAACGAAGGGTGGGACCTTGTGCGCTAGAAGGCGTGGGATGGGGTTTTACGCACAAGGTCCCGGCCCTATGATTCCACCTTGTGCAAGAAGAGAGACTCTGAACAAAGAGAGAGAGGATGCAGAACAAAAAGAGATGGACCAGAACACAAATAGTGGAGCCCAAGAACAAATGATGGACATTAACCTGAGTGTGGAGGGTTAGGATTATGTGATTATCCAAGTTACTGCTATCTTTGCAGTATGAAGTATCTGATTCGTTCCATTAAATATTTTCTTTACCTGCTGTTTTTGCTGGTAATTTTCGTCACAGTTATTTATTTCGTCACCGCCAAGGGCGCGCCGCTAGAGTCGATGTTCAGGAATGGTTACAATTCCATCTGGGCGATGCTCGGCGTTCTGGTTGTTTTTGCTGCGGCCTATCCTCGCGTAGGTTATGGCAAACGGCGCATACGCGCTACCGGCACGGCGGATGAAATTATCACAAAAATCGAAGCTCACATGAAAGCCCGCGGCTACGAGCTCGTAAGCCGCGACGCGGAAGACAACCTGGTTTTCCGCCAGGCCTCATTCCTCGGAAGATTGGGAAAGATGTTCGACAAGGTCTATTTTTACCGCGCTCTTGGCGGCTATGAAATGGAAGGCCGTCTAAAGGACATCGTCCGCCTGGACACCGCGTTCTACCAGTTTTTTGAGGATACTGGAGAATAGATCCCTTTCGCCTTCTGAGAGGAATTTAGCCTCGATAGGAACTGTAAACAGGCGTTTCTTAACGTCATCGCTAAGCCCGGCGCAACCGATAAGGCGCTGGGCGTCTTTTTCTGTAGTGAAGAAACAGGCGAAGGGATTAAGCAGTATCGTGTTGTTGATGTTGCGGACATCCTTCTCGCTGAAGGTGTGATGGTCCTGGAACGAGAACACCTTGGTCAGCGAGTACGAAGCGGCCAGATGGTCGATGAAAGGCTTGTTGCGGGCGATGCCGCTGATGACGACCGCTTTGTCTGAACGGGGCCACGACGCCTCTGCGCCCTCAAATACCGGAACGGGAGTCGCATATTCGACCGTAGTAAACAGAACGGGGATCTTGTCGCCCGCGGGGGTGTAAGCCGCATGCTCGGCAGGCTCGTAGCCCGTCATCCGAAGGTTGTCCTTCGCGTAGCCTGCCTTTTCGAAGTCGCTCATCGCGGCGGGACATTTCGTAACTATAATCACATCCGCCTTGAAAATCCGCTCCGGCAGGTCGCGAAGGCGGCCGAAGGGCAGGAGAGAGTCCTTGAAAACCGGGCGGTTGTAGTCCACCAGAACTATATTCAGGGAGGCTTTCAGCTTCCTGTATTGATATGCGTCGTCCAGTACGATAGCGTCTACCGCCGATCCTATTTTGTTGCAGCCTTCGATTCTGTCTTCATCTACTACAACTCGAACGTCGGGGAACTTGCGCGCAATCTGAAGCGGCTCGTCGCCGTAGAGGGAGGCGTCTCCGGCGGGGTCTACCTCCAGGTAGCCTTTGGTTTTGCGCCCATAGCCGCGCGACAATACCGCCAGCTTATGGCCTTCGAGGGTCCGCAGTATAAGTTCGGTGAGCGGCGTCTTGCCGGTCCCGCCGACCGTGACGTTGCCCACGCAGATCGTGGGAACGCCTGCCTCGGCGACCGGCCTCCGGCCGCTGTCATAAGCGCGGTGGCGCAGTTTAAGTACCGTTCTATAGATCAGCATAGCGTTCTTCTATCTCGTCCAGTATCGAAAACAGTTCGGGTACGTCGAGGGTCGTGACCATCCGGATCCTGGTTTCCTTGAAGTCCGGCAGCCCGCGGAAGTAGCAAGAAAGATGCCTGCGCATCTCGTAGACTCCGCGCGGCTCGCCCTTGAGCTCGAGCGACAGCTTCAAATGCCTGCGGGCGATGGCGACCTTCTCGCGCACGCTCGGTTCGGGCAGCAGTTCGCCCGTGTCCAGATAATGGCGGATGTCGCGGAATATCCACGGCCGGCCGTAGGTAGCGCGGGCGACCATGATCCCGTCTACCCCGTAGCGGTCGAACGCCTCCTTCGCCTTCTCGGGCGAGTCGATGTCGCCGTTGCCGATGATGGGGATGTGCATGCGCGGGTTGCGCTTCACTTCGCCGATCAGCGTCCAGTCCGCCTTGCCCTTGTAGAGCTGGCAGCGCGTGCGCCCATGGATCGTAAGCGCCTGAATCCCAACGTCCTGCAGCCGCTCGGCGAGCTCGACTATGATCTTCGAGCTCTCGTCCCATCCCAGGCGCGTCTTTACGGTCACGGGTTTCCCGACCGCTTCGACCACGGCCTTGGTGATCGCGACCATCTTATCGGGCTCGCGCATCATCCCCGATCCCGCACCGCGGCCGGCGATTTTATTCACCGGGCAGCCGAAGTTGATGTCGATCAGGTCGGCTCCATGGCCCCCGGCTATCTCCGAGGCATGGTC
Source organism: uncultured Bacteroidales bacterium (assembly GCA_905234775.1). The sequence continues at coordinate 61,536 of CAJOJC010000001.1, forward strand.
GGCCATCTGCGCGGCCTTGACCATGGATTCGGGGATATGGCCGTAGATCTGGATCCCGACGGGCGCCTCCTCCTCGAGCGTCCTCATCTTCTCGATCGCTTTGTGGGCGTCGCGGATGAGGCCGTCGGAGGGGACGAACTCGGTATAGACGGCGGCCGCCCCCTGCTCGCGGCAGAGGATGCGGAAGCTGGCGTCAGTGACGTCTTCCATCGGCGCGAGCAATACCGGCCGCTCTCCCAGATCTATGTTCCCAATCTTCATTTATAAAAAATCCCACTCCAGGTGCGGCCTTGAGTGGGAATGAGTGTCAGTTGTTTATCCTACACAAAGTTCGGAGCCTGGATGAAGGCGTTGATTGCGGTGGCAGCGAACATGAGGCAGATAAGGGCTGCGACGATGATGCCGATTACCTTAAGGCGCTTGAACCAGATCTTTCCATCCCAACCGATAGTCTGGAACATGCTCCAGAAGCCATGGGTAAGGTGAAGGAACAGCACCACGAACCAGAGCAGGTAGAGGATCAGCAGCCACCAGCGGCCGAAGGTGAAGCTCAAAAGCAGGTAGGGATTGTTCTCATAGACTCCGATTCCGAACATCTCGGGGAGCTGCATGTGGGCCCAGAAATCAGTAAGATGAAGGCCGATGCATCCGAGGATAACGATGCCCAGAACAAGCATGTTCTTCGATGACCAGGAATCAACCTTTGCTTTCGAGGCAACCTCGTAACGCTTGTAACCTCCGCGGGCCTTCATGTTGATGATCGTAAGCCAGATACCGTAGGCAATGTGGATTACGAAACCAAGGGCAAGGATGGGGACCATGATGCTGATCACGGGAGTCGACATGAAGTCGCATCCGAGCTTGAAGAGGCCGTCTCCGGCGGTAAAGAGCTTATCGTCTGCGGCGGCGATGCCGAACTTGCCGGTGAAGCTGTCGATTACGGAGAAGAAGTTGATGGTGGCGTGGAGGAGCAGGAAGATGATAAGGAATGCTCCGCTGATAGCCTGGATGAATTTTCTTCCGATGGAAGAGTTAAGCATGAACATAATATGTGGGCTTTTATTATTATCTTTGTAAGTCTTGCAAATATAATTAAATTTGCTCTATGTACAAACGAGTACTTCTCAAACTTAGCGGCGAAAGCCTCGGCGGTCCGTCGGGAAAAGGTCTCGACGAGAGCCGCATCGCCGCCTACGCAGACCAGATTGTTAAAGCAGTCCGGAGCGGACACCAGGTAGCCGTGGTAAACGGCGGAGGAAACATCTTCCGCGGCCTCCAGGGCATGGGTAAAGGCTTCGACAGGGTAGACGGAGATAAGATGGGCATGCTTGCGACCGTGATCAATAGCATGGCCCTGGCCCAGTTCATCCGCGCCCGCGGGGTAAACGCCCAGGTCTTTACCGCGACCCCGATGGAGCCGGTAGCCCGCTATTATGTCCGCGACGCAGCGGTGAAAGTCCTCGAAGAGGGAGGAGTCGCGCTGATCGCCGGCGGGACTGGAAATCCGTTCTTCACCACGGACAGCGGTGCTGCTCTCCGCGCGCTCGAGCTTGGGGCAGACGCCCTGCTTAAGGGTACAAGGGTTGATGGCGTCTATACGGCCGACCCTGAAAAGGACCCTACCGCCGTCAAGTACGACGAATTGACCTTCGACAAGGCTCTCGCAGATCACCTGAAGGTGATGGACGCGACTGCCTTCGCCCTCTGCGAGCAGGGCGACATCCCCATCGTCGTGTTCGACATCGACGCAGAGGGCGCTCTCCAGTCGCTGCTCGAGGGAAAGAAGGTCGGCACAATCGTTCATAAATAATATTATATAGGTATGTTGTCAGCAATCGAAAAAGACATTATCGCCGGCGCCGAGAAAAAGATGCAGGATGCAGTCTCTTTCCTGGAGGCGAGCCTCAAAGACTATAGGGTCGGCAAGGCCAACCCCTCAGTGTTCAACAAGGTCCTGGTGAATTACTATGGAACCATGACCCCGCTCCCTCAGGTCGGTACGGTCTCCGCTCCAGATGCGAAGACCCTCGTCATCCAGCCGTGGGACCGTTCCCTCATCCCGGCGGTCGAGAAAGCGATCCTGGACGCCAATATCGGCCTGACTCCGTCGAATAACGGCGAGCTTATCCGCTGTACCGTTCCCGCCCTTACCGAGGAGCGCCGTAAGGACCTCGTGAAGAAGGCGAAGGGAGAAGGCGAAAATACCAAGGTCGTCATCAGGAACGTCAGGCGCGACGCCATGGACGCCCTGAAGAAAGCCCAGAAAGCCGGAACTATCAGCGAAGACGCCGAGAAGGAGGCAGAAGACGAAGTCCAGAAACTGACAGACAAGAAGGTTAAGGAGGTCGACGGCATTGTTGCCGCGAAGGAAAAAGATATCCTTACCGTCTAGTTTTTGTTATTTCGAAAATATTTTATACCTTTGCGACCCCTTAACCATAGGGATCGCATTTTTTATAAAGTATTAACTGTTTAAGATCAAGAAAATGGACACACTCAGCTACAAGACCGTATCGCTCAACAAAGCGACCGTCGACAAGAAGTGGGTGGTCATCGATGCGACTGATCTCGCTCTTGGTCGTCTTTCAGCAAGGGTTGCTCTTCTGCTTCGCGGAAAGAACAAACCCGGCTTCACCCCCAACGTAGACTGCGGTGACAACGTCATCGTCGTCAACGCTGAGAAGGTGGCCCTCAAGGGTAAGAAGATGACCGACAGGGTTTACACTCGCTACACCGGATATCCGGGCGGACAGCGTTTCACAACCCCTAAGGAGATCCTCGCAAAGAGGCCTGCCGAACTCGTCAGGAGAGCAGTCAAGGGTATGCTCCCTAAGACCCGTCTTGGTGCCCAGCAGCTTAAGAACCTGCACGTATATGCAGGTCCCGAGCATCCGCACCAGGCTCAGAACCCTAAAGAAATCAAGTTAAACGAAATCTAATCAGAGTAAATGGAACAGACACACGCCCTTGGAAGACGTAAAGCAGCTGTGGCTCGCGTTTACATCTCTGCAGGTGCAGGCAATGTTACGATCAACGATCGTCCCCTCGAGGATTACTTCAAGCAGGACGCTCTCCGTTACATCGTAAACCAGCCGTTCACCGTTACTGAGACTGAAGGTAAGTTTGACACCAAGATCACCATCGTAGGCGGTGGAATCAAGGGTCAGGCAGAAGCTATCCGCCTCGGTATCGCCCGCGCACTTTGCGAGATCGACAAGGAAGCATATCGTCCCGCTCTTAAGGCCGCAGGATTCCTCACCCGCGATGCTCGCGAGGTTGAGCGTAAGAAGCCTGGTCAGCCCAGCGCACGCGCACGCTTCCAGTTCAGCAAACGTTAGTATTCAGAACTGTTTTATCAGCACAGTAGTGGTTTTGTTAAACTATCCCCGTTGGGAGGTTGCCACTCTGCGGAAAATCACCTGGATCGACCAGGTCGCTACCAGGAGATTGATGAAAAGAGAAAAGTAAAAACAACAACAAAATGTCAAGAACAAATTTCCAAGAATTGCTTGATGCAGGCGCACACTTCGGACACCTCGCCCGCAAGTGGAACCCTAAAATGGCTCCCTATATCTTCGATCAGAAGAACGGGATCCACATTATCGACCTGCACAAGACAGTCGTCAAGATAGACGAAGCTGCCGAAGAGATGAAGGAACTCGCAAAGTCGGGCCGCAAGATCCTCTTCGTTGCAACAAAGAAGCAGGCTAAGGAAATCGTTTCCGAGAAAGCCGCTGCAGTAGGCATGCCGTACATCACCGAGCGTTGGGCCGGTGGTATGCTTACCAACTTCCCCACC
>CAJOJC010000002.1 GCA_905234775.1 uncultured Bacteroidales bacterium
GATTCTCTCGCCCATTTGGATTCCGGCGAGTTTTACCCCTATTTTCTCGCCGAAAAAGCGAATTTTGACCAATCCGGCGAGAATTGGGGGGTAAATCTCGCCGCGGACAGAAAAATCATTGTCATGGGCGATTTCAACGACATCCGAACGGCCGCATCCGACAGCGTGATGGCGCCGATGCGCGAACTTCCCCCGGAGGACGACGGACCGCCCGGCACCATCAAGTTCCAGGGCCGCTGGGAACAGATCGACCGTGCGTTCGTCTCGGCCGATTCGACCGGCGTGACGCTCCGCATCGCCGCGCCGCCCTTCCTGCTGGAGCCGGACAAAAAATTCGGCGGAGTAAAACCCCGCCGAACTTTTATCGGCCCCCGCTACAACGGAGGGCTATCTGATCATCTTCCGATAATGATTACTCTACCTTCCTCGCGCCATCGGAGATGACCACGTCGATGATCTTCGGTTTGTGGCCGAACTGAGCGTTGAACTGCTCTACGGCCGCCTTCGTGAAGGGCTCATAGAGATCCTTCTTGACGAGGTTGATGGTGCAGCCGCCGAAGCCGCCGCCCATGACGCGCGATCCTGTGACGTCCATCTTACGGGCAAGCTTATTGAGGAAGTCGAGCTCTTCGCAGCTGACTTCGTAGAGGCGGCTCATTCCGAAGTGTGTCTGGTACATCATCTCACCGGCGGTCTCATAGTCTCCGCGCTCCAGGGCGTCGCAGACATCGAGAACCCTCTGGACCTCGCCGATTACATATTCCGCACGGAGGAAGTCCTCCTCGGGAATCTCAGCGCGAACTTCTTCGAGCCATACGCGTTTTGCGTCGCTGAGGAACTCAACCTCCGGATGGTACTTACGGATTGCTGCCGCAGCATTCTCGCAAGAAGCACGGCGCTTGTTGTAAGCCGATGATGCGAGTTCGTGTTTGACGCACGAATCAATCAGAACGAGTTTGTATCCGGCCGATTCGGGATCGAACGGGAAGTACTTGTATTCAAGGGTCTTGCAGTTCAGGCGGATAAGGCAGCCCTTCTTTCCGAAGCAGGAAGCAAACTGATCCATGATGCCGCACATAACGCCGCAGTAGTTGTGCTCGGTACTCTGGCCGATCTTAGCGAGTTCGAACTTGTCGATATTATTGCCGTTGAGTTCGTTGATTGCGAACGCGAAGCAGCTCTCGAGAGCCGCCGACGAAGAAAGACCTGCGCCGAGGGGAACATCTCCCGCAAATACGGTATCGAAGCCGGCGACCTTTCCGCCGCGCTTGATTGTCTCGCGACAAACACCGAAGATATAGCAGGCCCACTGCTGCTTAGGCTTATCCTCTTCGTTCAGGCCGAACTCTACCATCTCGTTGTAATCCAGCGAGAATGCGCGTACCTTATTGAGGCCGTTGAGCTTGATCTGGGCCATGATGCCCTTATCGATTGCTCCGGGGAATACATATCCGCCGTTGTAATCTGTATGCTCGCCTATGAGGTTGATGCGGCCCGCACTTGCAAAGAGGTTTCCGCCCTCTCCGAAGAGGGTCTTGAACTTGTTCTGAATTTTGGATTTCATATCTATTATTGGTTTTAGTTTCAATGCGTTAGACAAAGATAAAAATTTTTCCTCATTCCCGGTTACTTTGCCCATCTTCAAGGAAAATGGGGGAAACCATGACAGCTAGGCCAGTTGACGTCCCAACTGTCACGAAAAGGGGGTGTATTTGTGACAGTTAGACCCGTTGATGTTCCACCTGTCACACTTGGCGTCTGCAAAATCGCCCAAATCACACACCAAACGCAAAAACCAGCGCCTTACCCCGGATCGCGCTGCGCCGGGCTTATTATACGGGGGATGACGCATCCCCCGAACCCCCTGCGGCCTTTTCGCCTTTAGCTTCGCTCGCCTCCTTCTCGCTCGGAAGAAGATACTAGTACCTTCTTCTTTCGCCTACGGCAAAAGTCACGGCCCGGCCGGTCGGCTGATGCCGACTACGTCGCTCCGCTCCTCTAAGCCCGCCTCCACTACCGCTCGAATATATATAATCCCCCGGCAGGGCCGCACGCCGCCGGAACGGTCTCTCACAATCCTGCGAGAAAACTGCATAAAAATAAGACTTCTCCCCTCCAAAACGGGGGGAGAAGTCGAAAAATTCCAGCTATTAAGCCCGAACGAGCCGGGCGGAACGACTAATAATACCTGGCGCGGTTGTCCACCACGTTAGCAGCATCCTGCATGACGGGGAGGATCATCTGCGAAGAGTACTGGGCTTTCTGGGAAGCGAAGTTTTTCGCATCCTGCTCGGTGTAGAACTGACCGGCTTCGCGGCGATTTACCTTGAAGACATAAACGGCGTTCATTCCCTGGACGGGTCCGGAGACCTCGCCAAGCTCAGACTTAAGAATGGCACCGAGAAGACCGGGCTCCAGCACACCTGCGCTCATAGGCGAGAAGCTGATGTCGTTGCGGGTGGTAATGGTTGTTCCATTGGCCTCTGCAACGGCCTCGAGGGTAGGATTGCCTGCGAGGAACTCTGCAACCTCGGCGGCCTTGTGGGCATTACGCTTCTGGGTGTAGAGAGTGTTCTGGATCTGGCTTGCAACTTCCTTGAGGTCGGCAACTCCGTCCTTGCGGACTTCCTTGACGGCAACTACGAAGAAGAAGTTATTGTTCACGGTGATGATGCCGGAGGCCTTGCCCTTCTTGGTCTTGTTGTCGAAGATCCAGCGGGTGACTTCCCTGGCCTGGTCTACCGAACCGAAGGTTGAGGTGCTCTCGAGGACGCGGCTCTGTTTGTGGGAGTAGACTCCGAGAGAATCAACGGCCTTGAGATAACCGTCAAGGGTACCGCCGGCGATGGTGGCGAACTTGTTGGCCTCGTTGTAGAAGCCGTTGAAGGTCTCCTTGCTTGCAAGGACAGACTTCTCAAGGATCGCGACCTGTTTCTTAGCGATGGGCTTGGTGGTCTTGGTGACAACTACCACATGGCTGCCGTACTGAGTCTTGATGACGAAAGGCTTCCCAACCTTTGCGGTAAGGACGGACTCGAAACCGGGGATCATGTAGCTCTGGGTCATCCAGCCGATGTTGCCGAGCTGGCCGCCATCGGATGAGCCCTGATCGGCGGAGTGTTCAAGTACGAGCTCAGCGAAGCGGGCGGGAGTCTTAGTGACGACGGCTACGAGGCTGTCGGCCTTCTTGGCGGCTCCGGCTCCCTGAAGGAGGATATGCTTCACATAAACCGAATCAGGAACATTTGCGCTTTCGATTACGCGGGCCGAAAGGAAAGAATCACCTTCCTTGACGACGGGCGAAATACCCTTACTTCCGGAGAACACGAACTTGTCGATGTCTGAAGACACTGTAGCAAGATCGCCCTTCTTGTACCAACGGTTCGAAAGCGAACGGTCGGAGTTCTTGAGAAGGAAGTTCTTAAGGTTGTCGGTAGTTGCGAACTCGTCGAGAGCCTCGTTCATCGCCTTCTCGGTAGCGGCTACGTCTGAATCCGAGGGCTTAACCTCGAAGACGACATACTCTACGTCGCGGCTGGCCTTCTGCTTGTATTCGTCCTGATGGGCTTTGTAGTAGGCCTTGATTTCCTTGGAGCTGACGTTCACGGTAGTATCGACTGCGAATCCGTAAGGGATAGTTACAAGCTCGATGTCGGCGGTAGTGTTGCCTTCCTCAACTGCCTGCTTGAGGGTCAGAGGGCTCTCGATAGCACTGAGGCTGAAGAGTGAGCCATACTTCGCATAGAACTGCTGGGTACGGACGCTCTGCTTCAGATAGTTCCAGTACAGTTTGAGGGTCTCGTCTGTCTCTGCCTGGCGGTTGATCTCGCGGACTCTCTCTACTGAGAAAGTACCATCCTCGGCTGCGAACAGGGGATTCTGCTCGATGATGGGGCTGAGGTGGTTTCCGGCGATGAGGTCTGCAACCTCTGCGTCACCGACTTTGATTCCGGCTGCCTCGCAGTTCTTGAAGAACATGAAACGGTCCAGAAGGGACTGCCATGCTGCGTTCCTGATCTGCTGGTGTGCCTGCTCGGTCTGAGCGCTTGAGCCTGTGGTAATTTCATTGATCGTTGTGAAGGTTCCCACCTCTGCGGTGAAATCCTCATACGAGATACCTGTACCATTGATCTCTCCTACGTTCTCCGGCCTGCCGAAAAGGTTCATCAGGTCGTCCATAGGGGCGATGAAGTACAGGAGGGAAAGCGCGATGATTACGGAGATAGCTACTCCGAACTTGTTGCGCATCTTTTGTAGTACTGCCATATGATAGTTTTTTCTTTAAAATTATCGAAATTGGGCTGCGAAGATAGTAATAATTCTTTATACCGAATCTATCTTCACTACTGTCGAGTCTGACTGCGAATAACCATAGCTGTCGAAGGGCCTCAGGAGGATGGCGTTTCGGGCGCGGTCGTCCGAGCGCATTCCGTATCCCTGCATCATTCCGTCCTCGGAATACAGCTTTACATAGGCGTCTGTGTAGATTTCTTCTTTCTTGCGGTCCCAGTAAAGCGTATCCGTCTCCATGGTCTCTTTCTTTATGACGTTCGAGACCACGACGTTGCCCGTCGCCTCCCAGAGTTCGCCGGACGATCGTTTGCCGGACGCGACATGTTTGGCCTTGTCGGCCATGATGATGGTCTCGAGCAGGCCGTCCTCGGTATAGCCGAAGACATGGAGGCCGTTCGGGAAGAGATCGTAATCGACGGAGTCGGTAACGAACTTGAGCATCACCGGCGATTCGAAGCGCTGCTTGACGATGCCGTCTGCGGTGTTGACCGCAAACATGTCGTTAACGACCTGGGTAGGCGTTTCCGCCAGGTTGATCTTGTCTGCTTCCTTGAGCTTTCCCCCGCACCCGAAAACGACAAAAGCAACCGCGATGAAAGCGGTTGCCTTAGTCTTGATATGCGGGCAAGTCCTCAACTCTACTTCTGCGTCTTGACGGTTGTAGTCTCGCGGAAGGCTCCGCAGCTGACGGTATAAGAGTCACCGTCTTTCACGTCGTACATGAAGGCGTCTGCAGCAGTAGGATAGTACTGGCGGTACTGGGCGATCATCTTGTTCGCTTCGTCGGCGAGCGAAGAATCGGCGGCCTTTGCCTTGTTGAGGAAGTCAACGGCAACCCAGTAAGGAGCGCGGACTGCGATCTCGTTTCCTTCGCAGCGGACGTTGCCCCAAACGGTTGCAAGGAGCATGTAGTTCTTGGCCTTAAGCTCGCTCTTCGATGTCATGGAGACCGAACGCTTTGCGGAGCTCTCAGCAAGCTGAGGGCGGCCGGACTTATAAGCATAGACCGCGAGCTCATAGTACAGGTCGGCATCTGTTTCGGCGTCTGAATCCGGAGCCGAGATAGCCTCTTCCATGTACTTGATTGCGAGGTCTACCTTACCCTGGGCTGCGTTCAGCTGATAGAGCATCTTAGCGGCTGCAGAGCTGGGGTTGTCTTTGTAGACGGTAGTGGCCGCTGCGATGAACAGGTTGTTGTCCATGCAATCCTCGGCGGAGGACATGATCCTGACGACCTTTGCCGCGAATTCGGCATCCGAAGGGTTAGCCTCAAAGCGGGGTCCGTACAGGGAGATGATCTTGTCGCAGTCTGCGAGCTTGCTGGCCACGAACAGGTTGTCGAGGTCCGTGCGGACTTTCTCGTTCGCTTCCTTGTCTGTCTCGGTCTTAGCCTCGGCATTGTCGAGATACTCCGAGTTGCGCTCGTAAACGCTGATTACCTCTTCTTCGTCAATAAGGCCGATCTTGCAGAGCTCGATAGCGGCGTTGAGGTTGAAGATGTAGAGGCTGGGCTTGGTGTCGCGCTCGTTGAATGCGATGATCTCGTTGAGGCCCTCGTAGAGGCGTTTGTTGTCGTCTTTGATGTAGTTCGCCATATCGAGGCCCTTGTTGTTGCGGGCGGTTACTCCGTACTTCGGATAGTACTCGATACGTACGTCGTGGATCATCATAAGGGAGTCTACGAGCTGAGCCTTATAGACGGGATTCTTCGAGTTCTTGGAGATGAGCTTACGCATCAGGGCGGTACCGTCTACAAGCATAGTCTGGTTTGCTGTAGGAGGGCAGATCCTGAACGCCTCGCGCCAGTTGGGGGTGGCGGAGTCGTAGTTTTTCTGCTTGAAGTACTCCTTGTAGTACGAGAGGTACTTGATGCACTCGGCGCTGTCTGCACCATACTTTCCCTGTGCGAACACGCTGGACGCACTGAGAGTGGCGATAGCCAGAATTGCGATAATCAGTCTTTTCATATCCTTGTAATTTGTTTATTCATACCTTGGCTGCTGGAACCATATGTCGAAGAGGTTGATACCCAGGCTGAAGCCTACATATGTTTCACGCACCATACTGTTCTTCAACGATCCTCTCTGACCAAGTTCCATGCCGATAGTCAGGCCGTTGTTCCAACGGAACACCGGAAGGGTCGCTCCTAAAGTGATGCCTCGGGAGTAAATTTCGTTGCCTGAGACACTGAAATATTCCTTTGTATAGTACACTCCCGCCCTGTAGGCGATGAGCTTATAGTAGTAGCGGATGTCCGTAGGATTGGGGATGTATTCCACTCCTGCGCGGATCGACTGCGAGACTCCGGTCGTGAAGATGGGGCCGCTCGCACCGTTGACCGCGAATCCGTTCACTCCGGCAAAACCGCTGTTGGTCCAGTCTGAACGGGTGAAATCTATCTCAGCCCTGAACTTGGGTCCATAGACCACGCTGAGTCCCACACCCGCCTCGCCGGCGAGATAAATCTTATTCGAGGCCCCGCCCAGCGCGACGGTATCTTTTTTCTCGATACCGCTGCTGGTGGTGTTGATCAGGCGGCCGCCAAGACGGGCGTCGAGACCATAGACGGCGCCCACCCCGATACGGAGTTTGTCGCCGAAAGGCTGTTCGTACTGAAGACCGAACTTAGCCGAGTTGGCGTTCAGCTGCATTTCGTTGGTTTTGGTAATACCCACCGCGGCAGCGTCCGAAAGAGTCTCGGTATAAGTCTTCTTTATGTTGCCGAAATAGTGGCTGAACTCAGCGCCGACCGAGAATGTGTTGAAAAGGTCTGCACCTACTGTAGCAAAGGCCTGATAGATGCTTCCGAGACCGCTATAGGAATGAGCTACATTGCCTACAGTTGCGAGAGTCGTGGGGTTCGTTTCGTAGTAGCCGTATGAGTATCCGGTGGAGCTGTAGGGTTTTATTCCCAACATCATCGAAACGTCTGCCGGCTTAGAATAGAACAGCGGGAACGAAATGATGAAGTTATTGATATTGAACAGGTTGTTGGCCGATACCCTTCCGTCTTGGCGAAGCAGCTTGTTCGTCTCATAGACCGAATAATCCGACATAAAGGAGAGGGAGTCGCGGGCGGTAACTGCGGCCGGGTTGAGGATGTTGATGAAGCGGGCGTTGCGCGAAGCGATACCCACTCCGCCCATCGTCTTATTGTACGCTGTTCCAGGAGTCATCAGCTCTCCTATTCCGAAAACCGAATAGGGGGTGTAGCCCGCATAGGAACCGCCGTCCTCGGCTTTCATGCTGAGAACGGGCAGCAGCAGCGCCGCCAGAATAAACATTTTAACCCTACTTCCTGTCATAATCTTCCGAGATGGACGCGAGGCCCATCAAAACTAAATTGGAGACCACAAATATCGAGTTTTTGGTCTGTCTTGCAAAGTAGCTTGCGTCTCCGCCGGTAAACACTACTACACTGCCGGGGGCGCCAGCGATGTAGCCATCGACTTCAAACACTATGCCCGAAATCACTCCGGCCTCAATTCCCGAGGGTTCGGAGGTCCCGATTACGGGCGGGTTCTCGGGCGTGTCTACCAGCGGCAGAGCCCTTGAGTAACGGTTCAGCGCCTTGAAGCGGGTGCGGCATCCGAGCGATATGTTTCCACCCTGATAGACCCCGTCCGCAGAGATGGAATCTATCGAGAGCACGGTTCCGAAGTCGAAAACCAGGCAGGGTTTGCCCTTGAAGAGTTCCCTTGCCGCGATTATCGAGGCGGCACGCGAGGGCGAGAGATACTCGGGAAGGCCATAGGCCCTCAGAATCGCAGGGTGATTGCGGTCGATAAGGACCAGCTGCCCACACCTTTCGCTTATCTCGCGGATGTCTTCCTCAGGGATGTCGCGTACGGAAGCCAGAACCAACACGTCGGGTTTCTCCTTTGCGAGGAGAGTCCCGAGAAGGAAACCGTGGAGCTTTTCTCCCTGGTAACGAACTGTTTTTCCGAGGGTTTTACCCTCGGCCCAGGCAGCCTTCAGCGCCGTGTTTCCGATCTCTATCAGCAGGTTCGCCATACTTACAAGCCGACAAATTTAAGAAATTATTGCAACTTCTTCAAGGTCTTAAGCGCCGCTTCCGTAGAATCTATGCCCCTGGTGATGATCTTCAGCTTTCCGTCCGTCTGTTTCAGGGTGAACGGAGAATCGTTTCCTATCTTTACCAGAAGCCCAGCGAACTGCTCGCTCTTGTAGTACGGTGATAGGGCGTTCGAAAGGAAGAAGCAGATGAACATGCCGTTCTTAATAATTATCTTTTCGAAGCCGAGCGAGCCGCCCAGGTTCCTGATTTTCACCACGTTAAAGAGATTGTCAACCTCGGTGGGCGTCTCTCCGAAGCGGTCGGCGAGCTGGGCGTGGAAACGATCGATTTCCTTCTCCGAATTCATCGAATCCAGCTGCTTGTAGATGCGGATCTTCTCCGCCGTGATGTCGATATACTCGTCCGGGATGTAGGCCGGCTGATCGGTCTCGACCGTGCAGTCCGCCCTGAAGCGGGTCTCCGCCCGGCCGCTGATGGCCCCGCCAGTCTCTATTCCCAGCTCCTCCATCGCCTCGGCCAGTATCTTCTGGTAGGTTTCGTAGCCCATGTCCATGATGAAGCCGCTCTGCTCCGCGCCGAGCAGGTTGCCCGCCCCGCGGATGTCTAGGTCCTGCATGGCTATATTGAAGCCGCTGCCCAGGTCGGAGAACTCCTCGATCGCCTTGAGTCGCTTGCGGGCGTCGTCGGTGATCGAGACGAGCGGGGGCACGATCAGGTAGCAGAATGCCTTCCGGTTCGAGCGGCCTACCCTGCCCCTGAGCTGGTGGAGGTCGCTGAGGCCGATATTCTGGGCATGGTTGATGATGATCGTGTTCGCGTTCGGGATGTCGAGCCCGTTCTCGATGATGGTGGTGCAGAGCAGCAGGTCGTAGTCGCCCCGGATGAAATCGAGCATCTTATCCTCGAGTTCCTTGGGCGCCATCTGGCCATGGGCGATGCATATCCTCATGTCCGGCACCAGCCGATGCAGGATCTCGCCTATGCTCGCGAGCTGCTCGACGTTGTTGTGGAGGAAGAAGATCTGCCCGCCGCGCCGGAGCTCGTACTCGATTATGGGCTTAATCTCCTTCTCGTCGAAGAGGATAATCTCGGTCTGGATGGGAATGCGGTTGGCCGGCGGGGTCGCGATGATGCTGAGGTCGCGCGCACCGAGCAGCGAGAACTGCAGCGTTCGCGGAATCGGGGTCGCAGTGAGCGTGAGGGTGTCCACCTCCGCCCGCAGCTGGCGCAGCTTTTCCTTCGCAGACACGCCGAACTTCTGCTCTTCGTCGATTATGAGCAGGCCCAGGTCCTTGAACCCGAATCCCTCGCCCAGCAGTTTATGGGTGCCGATGATGATGTCGATCTGCCCGGCGGCGAGGGCCTCCTTGATTGCGGCGAGTTCCTTCGGCGTACGCAGGCGGCTGACGTAGTCCACCTTGACCGGGAAGTTCGCGAGGCGCGAGCTGAAGGTCGTGTAATGCTGCAGCGCGAGTATTGTTGTGGGCACGAGCACGGCGACCTGCTTGCCGTCGGCAGCGGCCTTGAACGCGGCGCGGATGGCTATTTCCGTCTTGCCGAAACCCACGTCGCCGCAGATCAGACGGTCCATGGGAAAACTCTCCTCCATGTCGCGCTTGACCGCGCGGGTGGCCTCTTCCTGGTCCGGGGTGTCCTCGTACATAAACGAGGATTCGAGCTCGGTCTGAAGATACGAGTCGGCCGAGTATGCAAAGCCCTTCGATGCGCGGCGTTTCGCATAGAGCTGGATCAGTTCCTTCGCTATGTCCTTGACCTTGCTCTTGGCCCCATTTTTAAGTGCGATCCATGATTTCGAGCCGAGTTTGTTGATTCGCGGGGCCTCTCCGTCTGCCGGGCGGAAGCGCGAGATTTTATGGAGGGCATGGACCGACACGAACACGACGTCGCCATCTTTGTAAGTCAGCTTGACTACCTCCTTCATCCGGCCGTAGTCGTCCTTTATTCGAACGAGGCCGCCGAAGACGCCGACTCCATGGTCGATATGGACTATATAGTCGCCGATGTTGAACGAGGCAAGGTCGTTGAGGGTGAGTTGCTCGGTCTTTTCGACCGAACGGCGGATGGAGACGCGGTGGAAGCGGTCGAATATCTCATGGTCGGTGTAGTGACAGACCTTAGATTCTTCGTCAATAAAGCCGTTGTGGATGTTTTTTCCGGTTACGAACTCGGGCAGGGGACAGCGCTCCTCATCCAGGATGGAGCGGAGCCTGTCGGTCTGAGACTGCTTTTCACCGTAGATATAAACCTTATAGCCTGATTCTATCCTGGTCCGTATATCAGCTGTGAAAAGTTCGAAATTCTTGTTGAAGACCGGCTGGGGAGAGATGCTGAATTGAACTGCGTCGGCATCCTTACGGTCGATAGGGATCTCCAGATAAACCCTCTTAAAGTTCGAGGTAAGTCTGAAGAAATCCTTATCCTTGTACATATCCGATGAATCCAGCCAGATAATAGAATCTTCTGGAAGAGCCTCAAGGATGTTTTGCGACGCACCCTCGGGATTACAGACCATATCGGATATTATTCTTACAGTCTGAATTTCTGCACCGGAAAGTTGGGTATTGCAGTTAAAGGTGTGGATATATTCTATCTCATCTCCCCAGAAAGAAACACGAACGGCCTCGCTGTTTGAGTAGGAGAAAAGGTCTATAATGCTACCTCTTACAGCAAACTGTCCGGGTGAAGAGACGAAATCCACTCTTTCAAATCCCAGGTCGGCGAGTTTTTCTATTATTTCCGAGTGGGATATCTCCTGGCCCTTTGTAAGTTCAAAGGCGGATTTCGTAATACTGTTAGTGAGCGGAATCAGTTCCTCGAGGGCTTCCGGGAAGGTTACTATAACGGTGAGATCTTCTTTATCCGCTGAAAGAATACTTTGGACAGCTGAGGTTCTCTGGACGCTTAGAGAGGATTTATAATTGCTTCGTTCCACTCCAGAACCGGAAGCTGGGAGGAAGAACACCTTATCGCCTTCGATTAAATTATAAAGATCGTTGGCGCAATATTCAGCGGCTTCGCTGTTTGGAAGTATAATGAGATGAAGTCCCTTCTGAGCACAGTCTGAAAGGATAAACCAGCGGGCAGAGAGAAATAACCCCCGGCAGAATATTTCCTTAGAGGAAACTATCCTGCTTTTTAGAAGAGCGCTGGCGGCAGAATTAACCTGCATCCTGATGTGTAAAAGCTTGTGGAAAACCGGTTTATAAAGCTGTGGATAAAATGGAGGGGTAAGTTATCCACATCGCTTTTACAAAGTTTCCAACAAGTAATTAAAAACGCCTCGTATACCTAATAAGTTGATATTCAGCGGGGTTTTAACCTTATTAACATTTCCACAGCTGTAATAAAATCAACAAAAAATAAAGAAATAAAGATTATATTTGTAGACCAATTAACCAGCCAGGGGAAATGTCAGATTTCGACCCTCACCGCAGTATCGAGGACAAAGATAAGGATTTGGACGGAATTATCCGACCGCAGGACCTTGAAGATTTCACGGGTCAGCGGGAAATCGTGTCCAATCTCCATATCTACATCCAGGCTGCAAAACTCAGAGGTGAGTCTTTGGATCATACCCTTTTCCATGGTCCTCCCGGTCTGGGAAAAACTACTCTGGCCCACATCATCGCAAACGAGATGGGTGTGAATATGAAGATCACATCCGGTCCTGTTCTCGATAAGCCCGGAGATCTTGCAGGTCTTCTTACTTCACTTGAACCTGGAGATGTTCTCTTTATAGATGAAATCCACCGTCTTTCTCCTGAAGTTGAGGAATATCTGTATTCCGCAATGGAGGATTTCGTTATAGATATTATGATCGATAAAGGCCCCGGAGCCCGCTCGGTCAGAATATCTCTCAATCCCTTCACTCTTGTAGGAGCTACCACCCGCAGCGGTCTTCTTACAGCTCCTCTCAGGGCCCGCTTCGGTATTACCTGCGCCCTGGAATACTATGATGTTGAGGATCTTAAGCGTATAGTTAAGAGAAGCGCCTCTATCCTTAAAGTAGATATAGACGATCAGGCAGCTCAGGAGATAGCTATGAGAAGCCGAGGTACTCCTCGTATTTCCAATGCACTCCTCCGCCGCGTACGCGACTTCGCCCAGGTGATGGGAGACGGAAAGATTGATATCAAGATAGCTAAGTACGCTCTCGATAAACTTAAGATCGATACCCGCGGACTGGACGCTATAGACAATAAGATACTGAGTACTATCATCAATACCTTCAAGGGAGGTCCTGTGGGAGCTAATACCATAGCTACCGCTATTGGTGAAGATCAGGGAACCTTCGAGGAAGTATATGAGCCTTTCCTTATCAAGGAAGGATTCATAGTACGAACCCAGAGAGGTAGAATAGCTACCGATTTAGCTTATAAACACCTCGGTATAAGCCCTAGCAGAGTATCGTCAGACAACTTATTTGGAGATAATAATTAACTCAATTCATAAACAAATGGCAGATAAACTCATTTCAAAAATTCCGGATGGACCGCTGGCCGAAAAATGGACCAAGCGTAAATCCGAAATCCATCTTGTCAGCCCCAACAACCGCAGAAAACTCGAGGTTATTGTAGTCGGTACCGGACTCGGCGGCGCATCTGCAGCTGCGACCCTCGGCGAGTTGGGCTACAATGTTAAAGTATTCTGTATCAGCGACTCTCCTCGTAGGGCCCATTCCATTGCGGCTCAGGGAGGTATCAACGCTGCGAAGAACTATCAGAATGACAACGATTCGGTCTATCGTCTTTTCTACGACACAATCAAGGGAGGAGACTACCGCAGCCGTGAGGCAAACGTTTATCGTCTAGCTGAAGTCAGCGCAGCTATCATCGACCAGTGTGTCGCTCAGGGCGTTCCGTTCGCTCGTGAGTATGGCGGATATCTGGCTAACCGTTCATTCGGCGGCGTACAGGTAAGCCGTACGTTCTATGCCCGCGGTCAAACCGGTCAGCAGCTGCTCCTCGGAGCTTATGCCGCTCTCAACCGTCAGATCGCAGCAGGAACAGTTAAGAGTTACCCGCGCTATGAGATGCTTGACCTCGTCCTTGTAAATGGCCAGGCTAAGGGTATCATCGCCCGTAACCTCGTCACCGGCCAGCTCGAGCGTTTCGGAGCACACGCCGTCATCATCGCTACCGGTGGTTATGGAAATACCTATTTCCTCTCGACCAATGCTATGAACAGCAACGGTTCCGCGGCTATGCAGTGCTGGAGAAAGGGTGCCTTTTTCGCCAATCCTTGCTTCGCTCAGATTCACCCTACCTGTATTCCGGTCCATGGCGACCAGCAGTGTAAGCTCACCCTTATGTCTGAGTCTCTGCGTAACGACGGCCGCATCTGGGTTCCTAAGAAACTCGAGGATGTTGAAAAACTCCGTAAACACGAAATCAAGGCTTCCCAGATTCCTGAAGAGGACCGCGATTACTATCTCGAGCGCCGTTATCCTGCATTCGGAAACCTCGTCCCCCGCGACGTCGCTTCCAGGGCAGCTAAAGAGCGCTGCGACGCAGGTTTCGGTGTAAATGAAACCGGTAAGGCCGTGTTCCTCGACTTTTCCGAAGCTATCCAGCGCCTCGGACATCAGAGAGTTGCAGAGCGTTATGGTAACCTCTTCGAGATGTATGAGAAGATCACCGCTTCCTCTCCTTGGGAGGAGCCTATGATGATTTATCCCGCTATCCACTACACCATGGGTGGTATCTGGGTCGACTATGATCTCCAGACAACTATCCCCGGCCTGTATGCGATTGGTGAGGCTAACTTCTCAGATCATGGTGGAAACCGTCTTGGCGCTTCCGCTCTTATGCAGGGTCTTGCAGATGGTTATTTCGTAGTTCCTGTTACAATCAGCGACTACCTTTCCAATAAGTTTGCAGAGCCTAAGACCGATGTTAATTCCAAGGAATTCATCGAGGCTGAAAAGGCTGTTCAGGCCCGTATAGACAGACTCTTCTCCATCAAGGGAACCGAGACTGTGGATTCCATCCATAAGAGACTCGGAAACATCATGTGGGAGTATGTCGGAATGGCCCGCGACGAAGCCGGACTTAAGAAGGCTATCGAAGAAATCAAAGCCCTTAAGGAAGAATTCTATAAATCTGTCAATGTCCCCGGAGACCAGTTCGAGTTCAACCAGGAACTTGAGAAGGCCCTCCGTCTCGAAGATTTCTTCGACACAGGTATCCTGATGGCTCAGGACGCTCTGAACCGTCATGAATCCTGCGGTGGACACTTCCGCGTAGAGAGCCAGACCGAAGAAGGCGAGGCGAAACGCGACGACAAGAACTTCATGTATGTAGCGGCCTGGGAGTACAAGGGTGAAGGTAAGGATCCCGTTCTCCATAAAGAGCCTCTCAACTACGAATTTATCGAGGTTAAGACCAGAAACTACAAAGACTAAAGTACGATGGAATTCAATCTTAAGATATGGCGTCAGAAAAACGCCAAGGCAAAAGGCCATTTCGAGACCTACCACATCAGCGGTATCGAGGAGGACGCCTCTTTCCTCGAGATGCTCGATATTCTCAATGAACAGCTTATCAGGGAAGGTTGCGACCCTGTAGCAGTAGAGAGAGGATGCAAGAGCAGCGGTCCTGTTTCGTTCGACCACGACTGCCGTGAAGGTATCTGCGGAGCTTGTTCGCTGTATATCGACGGCCGTGCCCACGGTCCGGACGACCACGTTACAACCTGCCAGCTTTTCATGCGCCACTTCAAGGACGGTGCTACTATTACCGTAGAGCCTTTCCGCAGTGCCGCATTCCCCGTTATCAAGGACCTCGTCGTCGATCGCCGTGCATTCGATAAGATTCTCCAGGCCGGAGGATTTATCTCGGTTCGTACAGGTTCCGCTCAGGACGCTAACGTAATGCTTATTCCCCACGACAAAGCTGAGGAGAGTATGGATGCAGCAGCTTGTGTAGGCTGCGGCGCCTGCGTTGCTACCTGTAAGAACGGATCTGCGATGCTGTTCGTCGCCGCCCGCGTCAGCTCACTGGCGCTGCTGCCTCAGGGACGCCCCGAGGCTAAGCGTAGGGCAGAGGCTATGGTGGCTAAGATGGACGAACTCGGCTTCGGTAACTGTACCAACACCCGCGCTTGCGAGCTCGAGTGCCCTAAGGGTATTACCGTAGACCACATCGCCCGCCTGAACCGCGAGTTCTTGAAAGCTAAATTCTCTGAGTAACTGTCATCCCCGGCTTGACCGGGGATCCTTTACCATAAGAAGTTATTGAACGGGTAGCGCCCGGCATGAATCTCCGCAACCATCTTGTAGATGTCGTTGCGGAGTTTTTCTATACCCGTTTTATTAAGCGCCGAGATGAAGATACAAGGCGCTTTTTCGCCGGCTATCCAGCTGTTTTTAAGTTCTTCCAGAGTTCTGTTTTCCTTTGATTTAGGTTCAAGAGAGAACTCGTCGTAGGGCTGGTAAGTATAGGCGTCTATCTTATTAAAGACTACATAGACTGGTTTATTTGCGGCGCCTATATCGCGAAGGGTCTGCTCTACGGTCTTCATCTGATCTTCGAAGTCCGGAGCTGAGATGTCTACCACATGAACCAGAATATCCGCTTCTCGTACTTCATCCAATGTACTCTTGAAGGCTTCTACAAGTTGGGTAGGAAGTTTTCTGATAAATCCTACAGTATCGCTCAGAAGGAAGGGCACGTTCTCAATAACCACCTTTCGTACCGTAGTATCCAGAGTAGCGAAGAGTTTGTTTTCGGCAAAGACGTCTGATTTGGCAAGGACGTTCATCAAGGTAGATTTTCCAACGTTAGTGTAGCCTACCAGAGCAAGCCTGACCATACTGCCTCTATTCGAGCGTTGGGTCGCCATCTGACGGTCTACTTTCTTAAGGTCTTCCTTGAGTTTTGTGATTCTTTCCTTGACTATACGGCGGTCTACCTCTATCTGGGTCTCACCCATACCGCCTCGGGTTCCGCGACCGCCGCGCTGCCTTTCGAGGTGGGTCCACATTCCCGCAAGGCGCGGGAGCATGTAGTTGTATCGGGCAAGTTCGACCTGCATCTTTGCATAGGACGACTTTGCTCTTTGGGCGAAGATTTCAAGTATAAGGCTGGTTCTGTCTATTACAGCGCTGCATTTGATCACCTTTTCAATGTTGCGCTGCTGCATTCCGGACAGTTCGTCATCGAAAATCACATAGGTTATATGATTCTCCTCGCAGTAGGCTGCAATTTCTTCCAGCTTACCGCTTCTGATGTAGGTTGCATTGTCCGGACGGTCGACTCTTTGGACGAATTTCTTATCGCCAATTGCTCCGGCAGTTTCTGCCAGAAACTCAAGTTCGTCGAGATATTCTTTTACTCTTCTTTCGTCGTCTGTGGGTTTGATTATACCCACAAATACGGCTTTCTCTGTCTGCTGTTCGTTCATTCTTCGGATTGAAAAAGAGGCCGTCCTCTCCGGACAGCCTCCCGTTTTATCAATTCGCTTGTTATCTGAGCTGGAAGATAACAGGGAAGGTGTAAGTCACGCGGACCGCACGGTCTCTCTGTTTTCCGGGACTCCATTTAGGAGAGCTGGAAACTACGCGGACAGCTTCCTTATCGATCGAAGGATCGACTCCACGGAGAACCCTGACGTTTGTTACCCTACCGTCTGATTCTACCGTAAACTGAAGCATAACCTTTCCCTGAACACCGTTTTCCTTGGCAATTTCAGGGTAGACGAGGCGTTCGTTAACCCACTTGCTGAACTGGTTCGCGTCTCCGCCGCGGAAAGACGGTTTAGTCTCCACGAGCTGGAACGGAATAGCTTCCTCTTCGATTTCCTCTTCTTCCGGTCCTTCGACATATTCCATGATCTCCACTCCGAGGTCGTCGTCATCCTCGAGGTTGAGGATATTGTCGTCTACCTGGATATCGTCATCGATAATATCAATCTGGTCTGAAAGAACAGGGACTTTCGGGGTCTCGGGCGGCGGGGGAGGAGTTTCCTGGGTAATAGGAATGATCTCTTCCTCAATTACCTGCTGAGGGCCCGCGTCGAGAAGGGAGGTTTGCTTGTCTGCCGTACCGAACGAGAACGCTCCGTACACGATTCCAAGCGTCAGGACCAATCCGAACTCCACGAAGAGAAGTCGCTTGTTCTCAAGGCTTGCTTTGGGTGTTTTCTTAACTTCCATATCTCAGTTTGCTTTTTGCGGATTTCCTCCAAAGTTAAAAATTATTCTGTTTTAATCCAATTTTTAGATTTAATAGTTGTAGATTTGTGCGTCTTTTTTCAGCTGGAAACTATGATCAGATATTATTGCGAGGACATTTCGTTCAAACTCAAAGACAAAGCGCTTAATAACAAGTGGTTGAGAACGGTAGCGGCGAGTGAGATCAGAAAGATAGGAGATATTAACATAATCTTCTGTTCTGATAACTATATTCTCGACGTCAATATGAAGTATCTCCAACACGATTACTTCACCGATATCATCACCTTCGACTACTGCGAAAAGAATGTCCTCAGCGGAGATCTGTTTATCAGCATAGACAGTGTCAGGGAGAATGCCCTTTTCTACGGGACAGAGTTCCCCGACGAACTCAATAGGGTCATGGTCCACGGTATACTCCATCTTATCGGTTACGACGACCATACTGAAGAGGATATTAAGACCATGCGCTCCAAGGAAAACTATTATCTCGAACTGAGAAAGCAGATAGGATGAGGAAGGAGTACGACATAATCGTCGTAGGCGGGGGACATGCCGGCTGCGAGGCTGCGATGGCGGCTTCGGGGCTTGGCTCTTCCGTGCTCCTTATCTCGATGGACACTCTCGCTTTTGCGAAGATGTCCTGTAATCCGGCGGTCGGCGGAATCGCCAAGGGTCAGATCGTCCGCGAAATCGACGCGCTTGGCGGTTGGTCCGGAATCGTTACGGACGAGTCTACGCTCCAGTTCAGGATGCTTAACCGCTCCAAGGGCCCGGCAATGTGGAGTCCGAGGGCTCAGTGCGACAAAATCGCTTTTTCGGAAAACTGGCGCGATAAACTCCTAAGTCACTCATTATTAGATATTTACGAAGATACGGCTGTCGGTTTTATCTTTGAGAATTCTGTAATTAAGGGCGTACGCACTAAATCCGGCGAGATTTTTTACTCTCAGGCGGTTATCCTGACCGCTGGAACATTTCTGGGCGGAAAACTGTTCGTTGGCAGAAATCAATTGATCGGCGGACGAATCGGCGAAGAAGCCTCCTATGGTCTTACCGAACAGCTAAAGAGTCTCGGTGTCCGGACAGACAGGATGAAGACCGGAACTCCTCCGCGTATTGACATTAACTCCGTCAACACCTCGGCGCTCACACTTCAGTTTGGAGATGAGTCACCCGAGCGTTTTTCCTTCCTTCCTATCCCGTCCAAGGTCCAGAGAGAAGGCCGGCAGAAACCCTGCTACATTCTCCACACAAACGAGAGTGTCCATGACGCTTTAAGGGAGGGATTTAAAGATTCTCCTCTTTTTACCGGAGTAATCCATGGAAGAGGTCCGCGCTACTGTCCGAGTATCGAAGACAAACTCCGTGTATTCCCAGACAAAGACAATCACCAGCTTTTCCTCGAGCCGGAAGGGGAGAATACGAATGAGTATTATCTCCAGGGATTCTCGTCTTCGCTGCCGATGGATATTCAGCTTAAGGCGCTTCATCGAATCGAAGGAATGGAGAACGCCAGGATCTTTCGTCCGGCGTATGCGGTAGAATACGATTACTTCGATCCAACTCAATTGAAGGCGACCCTAGAGTTGAAGAATTTCGACGGCCTGTTCTTCGCGGGTCAGGTAAACGGCACTACCGGTTATGAAGAAGCTGCGGCCCAGGGATTGATGGCAGGAATCAACGCCCACCTGAAAGTGGCGGGGAAGGACCCGTTCATTCTCCGCAGGGACGATGCCTATATCGGGGTCCTAATCGACGACTTAATCACTAAAGGTGTCGACGAACCCTATCGCATGTTTACCTCCCGCGCAGAATACCGTATTCTCCTGAGGCAGGATAATGCCGACCAAAGGCTCACTCCTCTGGGGTACACATTGGGCCTTGCTTCGCGCGATCGCTACGAGGCCTGCGAGTCTAAGTATAAGGCAGTCAATGAGTTGGAAGAGTTCTGCTACTCACACAATCTTCGTGCGGATAAGGTTAACGCTTACCTTGAGTCAAGGGGTTCGGCGCCTTTGACCGAATCCAAGAAGATAGCCGATATTGCCGCCCGGCCGGAGGTAACATTGGCTGAGTTACTCACCTTTGTTCCACGTGGAACACAGTATTCGCCTGAGGTTATAGAATCTGTAGAGATATCCATCAGGTACAAGGGTTACATTGAGAGAGAAAGGAGCAATGCTGAGAAAATCAATCATCTTGAGAACCTGAAGATCCCCGAGGGTTTTGATTTTTCTAAGGTGACGGGCCTGAGTATTGAATGCCGCCAGAAACTCGAGCGTTATAAGCCGGACACCATAGCCCGTGCGTCGCGTATTTCGGGAATTTCCCCTTCGGATATTTCCGTACTTTTAGTATATTTCGGAAGATAATTTCGAGTCGCTATGTTAGATTATATTTCAGGAAAAGTAGCTGAGCTTACCCCTACCAGAGTGGTGATAGACAACCAGGGCATAGGATACGCCATGGAGATTTCCGTCCAGACTTATGCCGCCCTTGAAGGTAAAGAAACCGCGAAGGTATTTGTTTATCATCATCTCCAGACAAATACAGATACCGAATTGTTCTATGGCTTTTCCTCCAAGGACGAACGCGCCTTGTTCGAAACCCTTATCAGTGTTTCAGGAGTGGGAGTAAATACGGCCCGGATTATTCTATCTTCTCTGAGCGCAGACGAGCTGAGAACAGCTATCCTTTCAGAGAATGTAAACACTATCAAGAGCGTTAAGGGTATCGGCCTTAAGACTGCCCAGAGAATGATTCTGGAACTCAAGGATAAGATTGTCAAGGGCGAGGGAAGCGCTTCAGACGCCCTGTTTATCGCAGAATCCAATGCCGCTGCAGATGAGGCTACTACAGCCCTCGTAATGCTGGGCTTCACTAAACCCAATGTCGCAAAGGCCGTTCAGGCTATACTTAAACAGCACCCTACGGCTAAGGTTGAGGAGATTATCAAGGCGGCTCTTCAGATGCTATGACGGTTAAAGAGTTAAGAAAACAATTCCCGGGGCTTGAAAGGGAAGTATACAGAAAGCCTCTTATTTATCTAGACAACGCGGCAACCTCCCAGCGTTGTCTCGGAGCGATAGAGGCTCAGTCGGACTCCGCCGTCCATCACAACGGAAACACACACCGCAGCGTGTACGCGCTCGCCGCGGAGGCAACGCGCGCGTACGAGGGCGCGCGCGAGAGGGTAGCCGGGTTCATCGGCGCATCTTCTCCGGAAGAGATCGTTTTCACTTCAGGAACAACCTCTTCCATCAACCTGGTAGCATCTTCCTTTGGGGGTAAATTCATTGGTCCTGGTGACGAAATAATCATAGCCGAGTCTGAGCATCATTCAGACATTATTCCCTGGCAGCTTCTTGCAGAACGTAAGGGTGCCAAGATCGTTGTTCTCCCGGTAGAAGACTCCGGAAAGCTTCGCTTAGAAGCCCTTAAGGGCCTTATTAACAAGCAAACTAAACTGGTTTGCGTAGCCCAGGTCTCCAATGTCCTCGGACTCGTTAACCCCCTGTCTGAAATTATCTCAGTGGCCCATTCTGCAGGTGTTCCCGTACTGGTAGACGGCGCCCAGGGTGTTGTTCATCAAAGGGTTTCAGTTAAAGATCTGAATTGCGACTTTTACGCCTTCTCGGGGCATAAAATGTACGCCGCCACCGGTATAGGCGTCCTTTACGCAAAGAAGTCTTATCTGAATCAGATGCCTCCTTATATGGGTGGCGGAGAAATGATAGGAGACGTAAGTTGGGAAGGCTCTACTTACGCAGATGTCCCATATAAGTTTGAGGCAGGAACACCCAATATAAATTCTGTCCCGACTTTCGTTCCCGCAATCAATCTGATTGAAGATATTTGGGCCTCAGAAAACGCCCTGGAGATATCTGAGATTAAGAAATTCGTATACGAAGCCTTGTCCTCAGACGACCGAATTGTTCTACGTGGAACAACGGATAATCTCGTGGAAAAAGTGCCGCTTTTTTCGTTCAGCGTAAAGGGCGTCCATCACGAGGATCTTGCTCTAGTTCTGGATAAAATGGGAATAGCGGTGCGCTCCGGCCATATGTGTGCGCAGCCCCTTATGAAGCGCTTCGGCGTAACCGGAATGCTCAGGGCCTCTTTCGCGCCGTATAATACGCTTGAAGAAGCAAAAAGCTTTATCAGCGCGCTTGATAAGGCTATAAACATGTTGGCTTAAATGACATTACAAGAAGCAAAACAGGCTGTGGTCGATGATTTCGCGATGTTCGACGAATGGCTGGATAAATACGAGTATATAATCGGTCTTGGAAAGAACCTGGAGGCGTTTCCAGAGGAGAAAAAGACCGAGGACAGGCTGATAAGCGGATGCCAGTCAAGGGTTTGGCTGGACTGCGAGCCGAGAGACGGAAAACTCTGGTTTACCGCAGACAGCGACGCTATTATCACCAAGGGTATCATTTCCCTTCTGATAAGCGTTTATTCGGGCCGTACGGCAAAGGAAATCGCGGAGGATGATTTCGCCTTCGTAAATGAGATAGGTCTCAGCGAAAACCTTTCTCCTACCAGGGCAAATGGCCTTTCATCGATGATAGCTACAATTAAGAAGACAGCAAGCGAATATGCAGGACAGTAACGTGCTTACTTCGGAAGCGGTTAAGGAATTGACTCCGCTGTATGATGCCGTAGTTCTTGCTCTCAAGCAGGTCTACGACCCGGAGATCCCTGTAAACATATACGATCTGGGGCTTATCTATGAACTGCATATAGATCAGAATCACGATGTCTCCATCACCATGACCTTCACCGCCCCGAATTGCCCGATGGCAGACGAGGTTATGGCGGAGGTAAAGCATGCGGTAGAAATAACGCCCGGGATCAATTCGTGTACTATCAATCTTGTGTTCGAGCCCGCATGGGACCAGAGCCTGCTCTCAGACGAAGCCCGCCTGGAGCTGGGTATGGACGTAGAAATGGGGGACTAGGGTGGAACGTAGGCCGGTATATTTAGCTCTTGGATCCAATCTGGGAGACCGCCGGGAGAATATCCTGGAGGCCGTCAGAAGGCTGGATTTACGCTTCGGCCCTCATATAAAACTCTCCGCCTTACACGAATCCAAGGCCTCCGGTTTTGACGGCCCCGACTTTCTTAATGCGGCTGTTCGCTATGACCTGGACCTGGAGCCCCTTCAGATACTCCACTCCTGCAAGGAGATTGAAGAGGAAATGGGGCGTCCCGAACACGGTATAGAACTAGATAAGGAGGGACGCAGAATATATCATTCGAGAATAATAGACATCGATATTCTTCTGATCGGTGACGAAACGGTCGACATGCCCGAACTGAAGGTCCCTCATCCCTTGATGAAAGAAAGAGAATTTGTGATGGTTCCCCTTGGGGAAATACTCGGCATTTCTTAAATTTGTAACCCTTCGAGAAACAAATTATACAAGCAATATGACTCAGGAAGAAGTTTTCAAAGTACTCGTAGCCCATTGTAAGGAGTACGGTTTCATTTTCCCCTCCAGCGAGATCTACGACGGCCTTGCCGCCGTCTATGATTATGGCCAGATGGGATCGGAACTTAAGAACAACATCAAACAGTATTGGTGGAACGCCATGACCCGCCTCAATGAGAATATCGTGGGTATTGATTCATGTATTTTCATGCACCCCAGGATTTGGGAGGCCTCCGGCCATGTAAGCGCCTTCAACGACCCTCTGATCGACAACAAAGACAGTAAGAAGCGCTACCGCGCAGACGTCCTTATCGAGGATTTCCTCGCAAAGATCGAGGAGAAGATCAACAAGGAAGTCGAGAAGGGCAGGAAGAAGTTCGGAGACAGCTTCGACGAAGCCCAGTTCAGGGCCACCAACCCCAACGTCCTTCGCGAGAAAGCCAAGTACGACGCCGTTCATGAGCGCTATGTAAAGGCCGAGAACGCAAACGACCTCGAGGAATACAGGAATATCATAGTCGACAACAATATCGTCTGCCCCATCAGCGGTACCTGCAACTGGACTGACGTCCGCCAGTTCAACCTAATGTTCAAGACCTCTATGGGTAGTACTGCAGACGCGAGCAACACTATCTACCTGCGTCCGGAGACCGCCCAGGGCATCTTCGTGAACTACCTGAACGTCCAGAAAACCGGCCGCATGAAGATTCCTTTCGGAATCGCCCAGATCGGTAAGGCCTTCCGTAATGAGATAGTGGCCCGCCAGTTCATCTTCCGTATGAGGGAGTTCGAGCAGATGGAAATGCAGTTCTTCATCAAGCCCGGAACCGAGCTGGATTGGTTCGCAAAGTGGAAGGAACAGCGTATGAAGTGGCATGTCAACCTCGGAATGGGAGCGGAGAACTATCGCTTCCACGACCATGAAAAGCTGGCCCACTACGCCAATGCCGCTACTGATATCGAATTCAACTTCCCCTTCGGCTTTAAGGAGCTTGAGGGTATCCACAGCCGTACTGACTTCGACCTTGGAAACCACCAGAAATACTCAGGAAAGAAGATCGAGTACTTCGATCCCGACGAGAACAGGGCCTACACCCCTTACGTGGTCGAGACCTCTATCGGCGTAGACCGTATGGTCCTCGCAGTCCTGAGCCATTCCTACAAGGAGGAAGACCTCGGAAACGGCGAGACCCGCGTGGTCCTCAGCATCCCCGCCCCGCTCGCTCCTGTAAAGGCTGCGGTACTCCCGCTTGTCAAGAAAGACGGTCTCCCTGAGTTGGCCCAGAAGATTATGGACGACCTCAAGTTCGATTTCAACTGCCAGTACGAAGAGAAGGATTCTATCGGCAAGCGCTATCGCCGCCAGGACGCTATCGGAACACCGTTCTGCATTACCGTAGACCACGATTCGCTGAACGACAACTGCGTCACCGTACGCGACCGCGACACGATGGAGCAGCAGCGCGTTCCGATCGCCGAACTTCGCGCTCTTATCGACAGCAAGGTCAACCTCAATAACCTCCTGCGCAATCTCTAATGGCTGAAAACTTTGCAGAACTCGGCCGCGTAGAGGCCATCCGCCAGCTGTTCGAAGGGACCGGTTACGAGCCCTTCGGGGAGCCGCTGTGGCTCACAGCCGGCCAGCAGGAATGCGTCACAACAGCCTCAGGGCTCATGTCGGAGGGGATAGACTTCGACCTTGTCTATTTCCCCCTGCCTCACCTCGGCCGTAAGTCGGTTCTGAAGGTGACGGGAGAGCTTTACGCGGTCATGGCCCGCCCCGAGTCGCTGAGCGTCCAGCTCGGAGTCTCTGCTAAACTGGATTTTCCCCAGGTGAAAGAGCTCTGGAGCGGGATCGTCTCCACCGCGAAGGAACATGGCTACCGCAGCCTCAGCCTCGAACTTCAACCCTCGAAAAACGGCCTCACGATAGCGCTGGCCGCTACTGGGCGTCACAGCGCCTCGGTTTCAGCCGCCCGCCCCAAGGCCCAGAGCAAGGACCTGATCTGCGTGTCCGGTCCGCTCGGCGCGGCCTACCTCGGCCTGCAGGCCCTCCAGCGTGAGAAAGCCAATTTCGACAAAGGGACCCGGAATCAAGAGGCCCTCGAGCGCTATAAGATGCTGGTCGCAGCCTACCTTAAACCGGAGCTTGAGCCCGTCAGCCTTGCCGCTTCGTACGGATATTTCGTCACACATGGCCTCGCAGACGCCCTGCTCCGCCTCCAGCGCGACAGCGGCTTCGGCGTGAAGGTTTATGCAGACAAGATACCCTTCGAGGGCGGCAGCTTCGATCTTGGAAAAGAACTGAATCTGGACCCTGTATCCGCAGCTATGAATGGTGGAGAAGACTATCACCTCCTCTTCGTAGTGCCGCTCGCTCAGTTTGAGAAGTTCAGGAAAGATTTCCAGACTTTCGATATCATTGGCCATCTCGCCCAGCCCGAAGCGGGCGCCGTTCTCGTCACACCTGACGGGGTAGAACTGCCTCTCAAGGCCCAAGGCTGGTAGAATATGGCTTTCGTACACCTTCATCTCCACACCCAGTACAGTATTCTCGATGGTCTGACGAACATCAAGAAGCTCTTCGCGCGTGCGAGGGAACTGGGCCTGCCTGCCCTGGCGATTACAGACCACGGCAACATGTTCGGAGTGAAGGAGTTCTTCCGCTGGGCGGACGATAAGAGCAATAAAGACGCAGATGGTAATTACATCGTACGGCCAATCATCGGCTGCGAAATCTACGTCACGCGCCACTACGATCACCACCTCAAGGACAACGACCACAAACGTTACTATCACCTCATCCTTCTCGCGAAGAATTACGCCGGGTATAAAAACCTGATGAAGATAGTCTCTACGGCCCATATCGAGGGCATGTACTATCGTCCGCGCGTAAGCCATGAAATAGTAGAGAAGTACCACGAAAACCTTATCTGCAGCTCTGCATGTCTCGCAGGAGAAGTCTCCAAGTGTATTCTCGCAGGGGATATGGAGGCCGCCAGAGCAGCCATCGCCTGGCACAAAAAGGTGTTTGGAGACGACTACTACCTTGAGGTGATGCTCCACAAACCCGAAGATCCGAGCCTCAGCCTGGACGTGTACAAAAGCCAGCTTATAGTTAATCAGGCCATCTTCCAGTTGGCGGAAGAGACGGGAACTAAGGTGATAGCAACCAACGACGTCCACTTCCTCCTTAAGGAAGAAGGCCCAGTCCACGACCGTCTCATCTGCCTGACGATGAACAACGACATCGACGACCCCAACCGTATCAGATATACCCAGCAGGAGTATCTGAAGAGCGAGGCCGAGATGCGCGACCTTTTCCCGGACCACCCCGAAGTGATCGACAATACCGTAGAGGTGGCCGGCAAGATCGAGCAGTACAAGATAGACCGTCCGCCTATCCTTCCTAAGTTCAAGATAGATCCTGAGTTCCTTGCCAGACGCGACGAGTATCTCGAAAAATACGCAGACATCATCGAGAACGGCAAATATTCGATTGTCAAGGACAAGAAAACGGGTGAAATCGTCAGCAAGGAGTATCGTGGAGACGATTTCTGTACGTCAGTGGCGTATCTGTGTCACCTGACTTACGAGGGTGCCCGCAAGCGCTATGGTGAGGTCTTGACAGAGGAGCAGAAGTCCAGAATAGAATTCGAGTTGAAGACCATCTCGTTCATGGGCTTCCCGGACTACTTCCTCATTGTCCAGGATTACATAGCTGCATCCAGGAAAATGGGCTATCTGGTTGGCCCTGGGCGTGGTTCTGCGGCAGGATCCGTGGTTGCGTATTGCCTTTGGATTACCAATCTCGACCCTATAAAGTACCAGCTCCTGTTCGAGCGTTTCCTCAATCCGGACCGTATCAACATGCCGGATATAGACGTAGACTTCGAGAACCTGACCGCCGCCCATGAATACGTAGAGAATACCTACGGCGCAGACCACGTCTCCCGAGTCATTACCTTCGGTACTATGCTGGCCAAGGGTGCAATCAAGGACGTTGCACGCATCAGCCACGTCTCCATAGACGAATCCAACCGTCTCAGCAAGATGGTTCCCGATCGTCTTACGGAAAAGGTTGAGAAGGAATACCCCTTCAACCCTAAGCTGGATGAACTCAAACCCGGTTTCAAGGTGGTTGAGAAAGAGGGTAAAACCTTCCAGGTGGGTAAGGAGGACACCGATGTCAAGGTGACGCTTGGCAGCTGTTTCCGCCTTGTCCCCGACATGAAAAACGAGCTTGAGAACGGCCCTGAGTTAAACAGGGAAGTGCTTAAGTACGCAAGCCAGCTCGAGGGTACAGTGCGCCAGGTAGGCCAGCATGCCTGCGCGACCATTATTGGCCCCAGCGACCTTACAGAGAATATTCCAATCTGTCTTTCGAAGGATAAAGAAACCGGCCTGGATGTCTGGACTTCGCAGTACGACGGCCATTATATCGAGAGCGTAGGAATGTTGAAGATGGACTTCCTTGGGCTTAATACGCTTTCGATTATCCATAAGACGCTGGACAACATTAAGGCCCGCCATGGGATCGATATCGACATCGAGGCTATTCCTATCGACGATAAACCAACCTTCGAGCTTTACGGACGAGGTGATACTACGGTAGTGTTCCAGTTCGAATCCGAGGGAATGAAGAACTGGCTCCAGAAGCTTCACCCCGAGCGTTTCGAAGACCTTATCGCTATGAACGCCCTGTACCGTCCGGGCCCGATGGATTATATCCCGGACTTCGTCGACAGGAAACAGGGCCTCAAGCCTATCGAGTACGATCTCCCCGAGATGGAGGAGTATCTTACTGATACTTACGGAATTACGGTCTATCAGGAGCAGGTTATGCTTCTGTCCCAGAAGCTCGCAAACTTCACTAAAGGTCAGGCTGACACCCTGCGTAAGGCTATGGGTAAGAAGCAGTTAGATGTGATGATGGACCTTAAGGAGAAGTTCATGAGCGGCGGCATGGCAAACGGACACCCCGAGAAGGTCCTCGACAAGATTTGGAAAGACTGGGAGAAGTTCGCCCAGTATGCTTTCAACAAGTCCCACGCTACCTGCTACGCCTGGGTCAGCTACCAGACAGGATGGCTTAAATGTCATTATACCGCTGAATTCCTCTCCGCCAACCTTTCCTGCAATCTCTCAGATATGGACGAGATCAAGAAGATTATGGCGGACTGCAAGCTCCATAAGATCAAGGTACTTAACCCCGATATAAATGAGTCTGAGGCAAGTTTCACCGTCAATAAGAAGGGAGATATCCGCTTCGGCCTGGGTGGAATGAAGGGCTTCGGCTCCAATATCGTGGATACGATAGTAAGACAGAGGGCCCGGGGCGGACAATTCAAGGACGTATGGGATTTCGTAGAGAGGATGGCGGAGTACAATGGAGTAGATCCCAAGAACAACGCTCCTGTAGGCCGTAAGCCTCTTGAATCGCTTATCTACGCCGGCGCCTTCGACTCATTTGGTTATAAGCGCACCCAGTTCTTCCTTCCCGGAAACAGTGGAGATCTGTTTATAGACGAGCTTGTCCGCTATGCGGAACTGTATAAGAACGATAAACTGGACAACAGCGTGTCGCTCTTCGGCGACTCTGAAGAGATGAAACCGGTTCGTCCGGAGATGCCTGCGGCTCCTGCCTATGAAGATCAGCTGCCTCTGCTCCAGAAGGAGAAAGAAATAGTAGGAATGTTTCTTTCGTCACATCCGCTGGAC
Source organism: uncultured Bacteroidales bacterium (assembly GCA_905234775.1). Next base: position 28,689 of record CAJOJC010000002.1, read on the forward strand.
CGCTACTCCTTCGAAATGGAGACCTTTACTAACTGCGAGCTTGCGGGTATAAGTGACGTAATTGCTAAGGCAAACGCAGAGCAGAAGGGTTCTAAGCTGGCTATGGGCGGAATCGTCACAGCGATAGATTTAAGTACTACGCGTAACGGAAATCCGTCACTTAAAGCTACGATCGAAGATTATTCTGGCGCCTACACGCTTACTTTTTACGGGAAAAATGTCGACGTTTTCCGCCCGAAATTAGAGCTTCATCAGGCGGTTTATGTAACCGCCGAAACAAAAGCCCGCTTCAGAGGCAAAAAAGATCCGAACGACAAGTCTCCGGAAGAGTTCGAGCTCCGCGTTTTGGACATTACGATGCTCGGAAGCGTCAACGAATCTCTTTTGAAGGCCCTCAAAGTTTACGTTAGCGAGGATATAATTACGTCACAATTCCGAAAGGATTTCCTTAAGGCGATTAAGGGAAATAAGGGCCCGACTCCCCTCACGATTGTGCTCGTCAGCCCTAAGCACAAGTGGAGTATGGAGATGAAGTCGAAAAAATACAATATTACGGTCTGTTCTGACTTCATTTCCCAGTTAAAAGCGCTCGGTTTGACCTACAAACCGGTAAGGTAGACAGCGCTTTCAGGACGGCAAGTCGGCCCACTTTCCCCTCCTTTCTTCAATAAGCATTTCTTAGATCGGACTCTTTATTTAAGAAATTTAAGAATCAAGTCCTTTTCAGAACCGTGAAGTCTTGAGAGAAAACTTCTTTAAAAAAGTGTGGAATTCTTTGAAAGTCGTTAGAAAAAGTGTAACTTTGTTTCCGAAGACTATTAAAGAATGAAAAGAGCTGCTTATAACGATCTATTACGCTGGAAGAACAATAAATTCCACCGCCCGCTCCTTGTTTACGGCGCAAGGCGTACCGGAAAGACTTATCTCCTCAAACAATTCGCAAAAGCAGAGTACGAGAAGGTAATTTACTTCAATTTTGATGAAAATCCAGACTATAAAACCGTCTTTTTGAACGAGCCTGAAGCGGGGCGCGTACTTCGCGAAATTTCATCACTCTCAAAGATAGACGTTACCCCTGGTAATACCCTCCTTATTTGGGATGAAATCCAGTCTTGTCCCGAGGCTTTAGGCGTGCTGCCCGATTTTGTCGAGTCGGACTTCGGTTTCGACATTATCGTCTGTGGTTTTCCGGCCATGAGCCCTAAGGCAGAGGCAAAGATAGACGAGTTAAAGAAAGACAGGTCAATTGAAGCGCTCAGAATCTTTCCTCTTACCTTCGACGAGTTCCTTTCTGCAAGCGGTCATGACAATATGGCCGTTCTCCTTAGAGGTCTTGACTGGGGGGCGATAGGCTCTCTTCTCCCAAAGTACAACCAGTACCTAAAGGATTACCTTTTCTGCGGCGGCATGCCCCAGGCTGTTTTGGCTTTTACTGAGGGCAAACTTCCTTCTCAGGTCAGAGCTGTCCAGAAAGATCTTCTTACAGCAATAGAAAACGATATCCTCCGCTTCGCCCCCAAGCGCCATATAGATGAAATTACCGCTGTCTGGAATTCAGTCCTTCCCCAACTCCTGGAGGAGAACCAGAAATTCAATCTCTCTCGTCTGAAAGACGGTGCCAGACTCAAAGACTACGAGAGTTCGATCTCATGGCTCGTGCGCGCGGGGCTTATATATAGAGTCCACAAACTCGGAACGGTCTCGATGCCTATCGAGTTTTTCCAGGATGCCCGCAGCTTCAAGCTCTTTCCCTTCGATCCGGGAATGGCCGCAGCTCTTGCAGATATTGACCCCGCACGAATCCTGGTAGGCGAGGAGGCCTTCGAGGGCTTCAACGGCTCTTTGCTTCAGACCCTTGTCCTCGAGCAGATCGTCCTTCGCGGAGATCCCGTTTGCTATTACGGAGTCCAGGGTTCTACCCTCTCCATCGACTTCATTGCCCAGGAGTTTTCGCGCATCATCCCGGTCGAGGTCATGCCAGCCCAGAACGGAAATTCAAAGGCAATGAGGCTCTTCGTGGAAAAGAATCCCGGAAGAAAAGGAATTCGTGCCTCGCTCGACAATCATTTCGACCGCGAGTGGATGGACAACATCCCCGTCTATGCGGTTTCATTCTTTTTAGCCGGACTCTCATGAAAAAGGTGGTGATTCCCGCTGGCGCTCCCGAACGGCTTACGTTTTTTCTCGCGGTAGAGGAGTATCTTGCACGAGAAGTGAAGGAGGACCTTTTCTTCACCTGGCAGTCGCCCCCGACCGTCATCTGCGGCCGCAACCAGGTAATTGAAAATGAGGTTAACCTCGACTATTGCCGGGAACACGGAATCGCGGTCGTGCGCCGAAAGAGCGGCGGCGGCTGCGTTTACTCGGATGCCGGCAACATAATGCTCTCGTACATCACCCCCGACACGGGGGTGGAAGCGGTGTTTGCCGGCTTCCTCGAAAAAGTCGCCGCCGCTCTGCGCGACCTTGGCTTCGACGCGGCACGGACGGAGCATAACGACATCCTGGTCGGCGAGCGTAAGGTCTCCGGCAATGCGTGCCACGCCCTGCCGGGCGCCACTATCGTCCATGGAACCATGCTCTACGATCTCGACTTCGACGCGCTGGCGCGAGCGACGACCCCGCCGGCCGAGAAGCTCGCGAAGCACGGGGTCCAGTCTGTCCGCCAGCGCGTCGTCAACCTCCGCTCGCTCGGGCTGCCGTTAGACGCCGCCGGCCTTCGTCGTTATTTCGAAGACCGCTTTTGCGACGGGGAGCTGATTCTCTCCGCCGAGGATATCGAAAAAATCACTAAATTTGAAAACTAATATAAAAGCGATGGAAGAAAACCTCAACCTTACCTGTCTCCACGACCGCCACGTTGCGCTGGGAGCCAAGATGAGCCCGTTCGCAGGCTATGACATGCCTATCCAGTATTCCGGAATTACCGAAGAACACCTTGCCGTTCGAAACAAAGTCGGAGTTTTCGACGTCTCCCATATGGGCGAAGTTTTCATCAGCGGCCCGGATGCGGAAAAATTCATCAACCATATCTTCACCAACGACATCCGCGCGAGTAAGCCCGGCCAGGCTCTCTACGGAATGATGCTCTACCCTGACGGAGGAACCGTAGACGATCTTATTGTCTATCGTGAATTCGTCCCCGATCACTTCCTCGCAGTAGTGAATGCGTCCAACATCGCAAAAGACGTAGACTGGATGAACCAAAACGCGAAGGGATTCGACGTAAAGATCGACAACCAGTCCGAAAAATGGGGGCAGGTCGCAGTCCAGGGTCCCGAAGCCGAGAAGACTCTCATAGATGTGCTCGGTATGAAGCAAGCCCCCGCGATCGGATTCTACGAATACGCCGAGGGCGAGTGGAACGGAGCGCGCCTCATTATCAGCCGTACCGGATATACCGGAGAAGACGGCTTTGAACTCTATACTGATATTAAAGGAACCCAGGACATTTGGGATAAACTGATCGCGGCTGGCGTCACACCATGCGGCCTTGGTTGCCGCGACACCCTCCGCTTCGAGGCCGGCTTGCCGCTCTATGGCGACGAACTCTCGCCGGAAATCTCTCCCGTTGTCGCGGGGCTCTCTATGTTCTGTAAGCTCGACAAGGAAGAATTCATCGGCAAGGAAGCAATCGAAAAGCAGAAGGCGGAAGGGACCGCGAAGAAGATCGTCGGCCTCGAGATATTCGACCGCGCCATCCCGCGCGCCGGCTACCCGATCGAACTCGAAGACGGAACCGAGGTGGGCGTTGTGACTACCGGCTACCACAGCATCTCGCTGGACAAGAGCATCTGCTTCGCCCTCGTCGACAAGGCATACAGCGCTCTCGGAACCAAACTCAACGTCCGCATCAGGAAGAAAGTCTTCCCGGGCGAAGTCATCAAGAAGCGTTTTTATCAGACTAACTACAAAAAATAGGATATACTATGTCAAAGATTGTTGAAGGTTTGCTCTACAGCGAATCACACGAATGGGTCAAAGTTGAAGGCAACATCGCCGTAATCGGAGTGTCTGATTTCGCTCAGGCCGAGATGGGAGACATTACTTACGTAGACCTCCCCGACGAAGGAGACGAGTTCGAAAAGGGTGAGGATTTCGGCGCTCTCGAGAGCGTGAAGGCCTCCAGCGAGCTTTATTCTCCGGTATCGGGTAAGGTCGTCGAGGTCAACCCTGAACTCGAAGACGCTCCCGAGCTTATCAACGAAGATGCCTACGCGGCATGGATTATCAAGGTCGAAATGAGCGATCCCGCAGAGCTCGAAGACCTGATGGACGCCAAAGCATACGAAGCAGTAGCAAAGTAACCGTATGAGCAATTTCCCTTATTTTCCGCACACCGCGGAGGATATTCGGCAGATGCTCGAGCGGATAGGGGTCTCCTCTCTTGAGGACCTCTATTCCGACGTGCCTGCCGATTTCCTTTTCAAAGGCGAGTACGACCTGCCGGACGCAAAATCGGAGCAGGAAGTCCGCGACTGGTTTGAGAAGCTCGCGGCCATGAACCCGAAGCTCAAAGTCTTCGTGGGCGCCGGCTCTTACGACCATTATTCCCCGGCCGTGATTCCCAACCTCCTCTCGCGTTCGGAGTTCCTGACCGCATATACCCCTTACCAGTGTGAGATTTCGCAGGGCACCCTCCGCTACATCTTCGAATACCAGAGCATGATCTGCAACCTCACGGGGCTCGATGTCAGCAACGCCTCGATGTACGACGGCCCTACCGCTGCCGCAGAGGCGATGAGGATGGCGGTCTCATGCGCGAAGAAAAAGAATACCGTCCTCGTCTCGAAGGGCCTTCTTCCGAACGTGCTCGAGGTCATCAGGACCTACGCCAAGTACTATGGGACTACAATAGAGGAGATCGCCCTCGACGGCGGCCAGACTTCGCTCGACTCGCTTAAAGAGCTCATAGCAAAGGGCGATGTCGCCGGCGCGATAGTCCCGTCGATCAACCGTTTCGGAATTATCGAAGACCTCACCGGCTTTGCCGACGCCCTCCACGAATCGGGCGCGGTCCTCGCCGAGTACTGCGATCCCTCCGCCCTGGCCGTGCTCAAGACCCCGGCCGAATGGGGCGCGGACATCGCCGTGGGCGACGGACAGAGTCTGGGAATTCCGATGACGCTCGGCGGCCCGTCCGTGGGATTCATGGCGTGCCGCAAGGACTACATGCGCAAGCTCCCCGGCCGCATCGTCGGTCAGACGGCGGATTCCGAGGGCAGGCGCGCGTTCGTTCTGACTCTCCAGGCCCGCGAGCAGCACATCCGCCGCGAAAAAGCGACCTCCAACATCTGCTCGAACGAATCGCTCATGGCCCTTTATGTGACGATCTACCTCTCGCTGATGGGTCCTCAGGGCATGAAGGAAGTCAACGAGAAATCGTACGCCGGAGCCCACTACCTGCGCGAAGAACTGCTTAAGACTGGAAAGTTCGAAGCCGTCTTCCCGGACAAACCCTTCCTCAAGGAGTTCGTCCTGAAGCCGAAGGTTGACCTTGATTCTCTTCAGAAGAAACTCTACGGCGCCGGCTTCTTCGCCGCGCTGAAGACAGAAGAGGGATATGCGAGCTTCTGCGTTACGGAGAAGAGAAGTAAAGAGGAGATTGACACTCTCGTTAAAATTGTAAAGGAGGGATAGACTATGAAATACTACGACAAACTGATTTTCGAGCTTTCGAAACCGGGGCGTACCGCCTATACCCTTCCCAATAACGGCTGCAAGGCCAGCCTGTCTGAGCTCCCCGCCGGGCTTCTGCGCTCAGCCTCGCCGCTCCTTCCGGAAGTGAGCGAGCCTGACCTCGTCAGACACTACACCAACCTCTCCCAGATGAATTTCGGCGTTGATACTGGCTTCTACCCGCTGGGCAGCTGTACTATGAAGTACAATCCGAAAATCAACGAAGAGATTGCGGCGATGCCGGCCTTCCAGGGCCTTCATCCCCTTCAGGACGAATCGACCCTCCAGGGTGCGCTCGAGGTTTACTATGAGATGGATAAGGCCCTCGCCGCCATCACCGGCATGAAGCGCTTTACCCTTAATCCCTGTGCGGGCGCCCATGGCGAACTCACGGGCCTGATGATAATCCGCAACTATCACCTCCTCCGCGGGGATACCGCCCGTACGAAGGTGATCGTCCCGGACAGCGCCCACGGCACCAACCCCGCATCGGCGGCAGTCTGCGGCCTCGAGATAGTCGAGGTCAAGTCGGGCGCGAACGGCCTGGTCGACGTGGAATCGCTGAAGCCGCTGCTCGGCCCGGATATCGCCGGCATCATGATGACCAACCCCAACACGCTCGGACTGTTCGAAAAGGACATCAAGGAGATAGCGGCGCTGGTCCACGAATGTGGCGGCCTGCTCTATTACGACGGCGCGAACATGAACCCGCTGCTCGGAACCGTGCGGCCCGGAGACATGGGCTTCGACGTGATGCACCTCAATCTCCATAAGACGTTCTCGACACCCCATGGCGGAGGCGGCCCGGGAAGCGGCCCGGTCGGCGTATGCGAAAGGCTCGCCCCCTGCTTGCCCGTCCCGAGGGTGGAGAAGCTGCCCGACGGCAAGTTCACGGTCGTGGGATCTTCGGCCGGAGCGGCCGGCAGGGTCTCGGCGTTCATGGGCAATTTCGGGGTGATTCTGCGCGCTTATGCCTACATCCTGATGCTCGGAAAGCAGAATGTCAAGATGGCCGGCAAACTCGCGACCCTCGGCGCAAACTATATCAAGGAGAGCCTGAAGGACGCATACAAGCTCCCGATCCCGACCGTCTGCAAACACGAATTCGTGTTCGACGGCCTCATCGACGACGGCTCCGCGACCGGCAAGCCCGGTGCGACTACCCTCGACGTAGCGAAGCGCCTGCTAGACTACGGCTTCCACGCCCCGACCATCTACTTCCCTCTGCTCTTCCATCAGGCTCTGATGATCGAGCCTACGGAGACTGAGTCGAAGGAGACGCTGGATGCGTTTATCGAGGTGATGCATAAGATCGCCCGCGAGGCGGCCGAGGATCCTGATATCCTCCACAACGCACCCCATAAGGCCCCGATCACCCGTCCCGACGAAACAACAGCAGCACGCAATCCTATCCTGAAATGCGAATTATAATCATTGGCGCCGGTCCTGGCGGTTATGAGACCGCGGTCGAAGCCGCTAAGCGTGGAATTGAAGTAACGCTGGTCGCGGGCGGTCCGCTCGGCGGAACCTGCCTTAACGAGGGATGTATCCCGACTAAGACCTTTTGTCATTACTCAGAACTGATCGAAGGAATGTCGAAGGCGGAGGCTTTGGGTATTACCCGGGCTCCGGCGTTCGATTTCGCGAAGGTTGCCGAGCGCAAAGAGGCCGTAGTCGCCCAGTTGCGCGAAGGAATCGGTCAACTGCTCCGCCATAAATTGATAACCGTTGTAGAGGGCAAAGCCTCTCTGAAGGACCCCCACACGGTAGTCGTAGACGGCGTCGAGTATTCCGGTGATAAGATAATTATTGCTACCGGGTCGGTTTCCGCTTCGCTCCCCATTCCGGGGGCGGATTTGCCTGGAGTTATTACTTCGAAGGAGATTCTGGAGCTCACTGAAGTTCCGAAACGCCTGGCCGTTATCGGCGGCGGAGTTATCGGCCTGGAGTTCGCTTCGATCTTCAAGAGCTTCGGCAGCGATGTTTCAATTTTGGAATATGCACCCACGATTCTGCCGCGTTTTGATACGGATCTGGCGAAGAGGCTGAAGCTCGCGCTCGGCAAGCGTGGTATCAAAATCGAAACGGCTGCGCAAGTGACAGGTATCACTAGGACGGACGGCGGGCTCGCGGTTTCGTACGCCGCTAAGGCGGGCGAGGCTTCGGTCGAGGCGGACCTGGTCCTGATGGCCGTGGGCCGCAGGCCGAACCTGGAGTCGCTGAATCTCGCCGATCTCGGGATCGAGTTCTCGCGCCGCGGTATCGTGGTCGATCAGAACATGCAGACGAGCGTTCCGGATGTCTATGCGATCGGCGATATCGTCGGCGGGATGATGCTCGCCCATGCCGCTACCTTCCACGGTCTTCGCGCGCTGAACCACATATGCGGACAGCCGGATTCGATCGACTTCGGCATCATCCCCGCGGCCGTGTTCTCACTGCCAGAAGCCGCATGCGTGGGCATGACCGAGGACGAGGCTAAGGCCGCCGGAATCGCGGTCCGCTGCCTGAAGTCGCAGTTCCGCGCCAACGGCAAAGCAGTGTCGATGGACGACACCGAGGGCTTCTGCAAGATCGTTGTCCGCGAGGAAGACGGCGCCATTCTGGGCTGCCACCTCTTCGGCCCCCACTCAGCGGATATTATTCAGGAGATTGCCGCGCTGCTCGCCAAGCGTGCCACGTTAGCTGATTTGCAGGACATTATTCATGCCCACCCCACTCTGGGCGAAGTAATTCAATCGGCGGCGCATAGTGCATAATGTCATTCCCGACCCGATCGGGAATCTAAGATGCCCGGTCAAAGCCGGGCATGACTCTAGAAGATCTGCATGTCATTCCCGACCCGATCGGGAATCTAAGATGCCCGGTCAAAGCCGGGCATGACTATAGTAGATCTGCGATATCGATAATTTCGCTTTCGGCGAGGGAGATGCCGCCGAGGACGCCGTAACCGCCGGAGATATTGGTGTAGGCGACGCTTGGAGGGCAGAAGCCGAGCATGGCGAGCCAGTTGCTTTCGCGGTTATACAAAGAATTGAGATATCCGTAGCTCTCGTCGGAGAATTTCAGCACCTGAATCTGCAGCTTGATAGAAAGTGTTACTGTAACGGGCGGTAGTTCGTTGCCTTCGTCGTCGTAGCGGTTCTCCTCCCAGGTATATTCGCGCGGATCATACATCATTATGGCGTTGAGCGTCTGACCCTCGAATTCTTCTCCGCTGTACATTCCAAAGTGGAACGCTCCTGGGCAGCCCATCACAGACAGATCCTGCTCGAGGACTATGTCCCCCTCTATCATGGTCGGCGCTGAGGACATTTCGTAAGACTGATCCTCCGAGCCGTCGTCGCGATGGGTGGTCATATACTGCTTGATCGCGATTCCGAAGCGGTCTGTAGGCAGCACTTCGTTCTGGAAGTTAATCAGGAACTGAATGTACGGCATTATCGGTCCTCCTACCATCTCGGCGGTGAGGGAGAACGAAGGTTTCACCGGTACCGTGGTCGTCGCGCTGACCGGCGCGGTCTCTTCCGTCTCTACTTCAAGACTGAGCTTAGCCCCCGCAGGGATAGGATCATCGGTCCAATACAGGCTCTTGGCCGGTGCAATCGCTCCAGAAGACAGGAACAAAGAGTCGCTTACCGGATGAAGAACCACGGATGTGCCGTCGACCTTCAGGTCCATGCTCTTAAGAGTATAATCCTCGCCGTCAGAGGCCTTTGCGTTGACCGGCATGGCCTTATACAGCCGCACCAGTGTCGTATCCGAAAGGCCCGCGTAGCACTCTACGTACATCCGAGGTTCACCGCCCACGTCGTTCAGTTCAAAGCGCTCCTCGCAGGAGAAGAACCCCAGCGCAGCAACAAGAATCAATACAAATCTCTTCTTCATAGGGCATCAGAACTTTAAGCAGAAACTGATAGTGGGGATAATAGGGATGATACCATAGGAGACGCCGACCATCCTGCCCTCATGCTCTTCGGTGAAGCCGAACATGGGGTTGACGTGGTTGTAGACGTTGTAAATGCTTATCGTAGTAGTGGAGTCGAACCCATGGCGCGTCTTTTTGTGGAAGTTGAGGCCCATGTCCATTCTGTGGTAGGCCGGCAACTCGAAGTTGTTCGGCGAGCCGTAGAGTTCGTAGCCGAGCTCATAATCGTAGCCGTTTTCATTGTCCCAGATGACGCCGGTCTTGCCGGTGAAGCGGTTGCCGCTGTGGTAGAGCCAGGCGCCGTAGAGCTCAAACTTTTTATTGAAGCGGTATGAGGCCGTGAGGGTAATCTTATGGCGGTTGTCGAAGCGGTCGGGATACCAGTCGAAGGAGAAGGTGCGGAAGCGACGCTCGCTCTTCGAGAGGGTGTAGTATGCCGCGGCCTGGAGTTTCTCGGTCTCATACTCGACGCTCAGCTCGGCTCCGTACGCCCGGCCGATTCCCTCTTCGAACATCTCTTCCCACTGGTTGATCTGCGGGAGGATGGCGTTGGTGCCCGTGTACTCGTAGAGGTGGATCATGGACTTGTAGAAGCCCTCGAGATCGATCGTAAGGCCCACGGGGAGTTTGAGGGTGCCGCCGAGCACGTATTGGTCTGAGTGCATGGGCTTGACCTTCGCCGTGGAGGGCATCCAGAGGTTGGTCGGGAGATCGATGTAGACCGCCGAAACCTGGTGGGCGAACTGGTTCATGGACGAGAAGGAGCCCTTGAAATCGAGGTAGTCCGTGGCCATGAACTTCACCGCTGCGCGCGGCTCGATTCGGTTGTAGGCCTTGCCGTCCACGAGATACAAGGCGTCGCGCAGGCCCATGTTGAGGCGCCACTGCCGCCCGAGCGTGATCTCGTCTTCCGCGTATGCGGCGATCTCGCCCCCGAGGTAATGCTTGCTCTGCTTGTCCGGGGTCATGTCGGTCATCGGGAATCCGTTCGCCTTCACGTTGATGCCCGAATCGCGCGAGGGGTCATAGGTATGGACGAGGCCGTTGCCGCCGAAGCGGAGGTGGTGCCCATCCCAGCGCTTGCTGAAGAAGTTGACCTTCGCCCCGATGTCATAGACGCGCGAGAGGTTATTCTCGAACAGCTTGAGGTTGATTCGGGTGACGTTCCCGTCTTCGTCGCGCTCGACCATGGTCGCACCGATCTCGGCCTCCATTCGGGACGTGTAGTTAGTGTAGAAGAGCGACGCCTCCATATCGAAGGTTTCGGACCACTGTCGGTCCCAGGTTAGCGTGCTGAGGATGTTGCCCCACTTCAGGCGGAAGTCAAGGTTCGCGCTGGTGGTCGAGTTGTCTTCCCGCTGGTTGACGATCAGGCCCGCCTTCAGCAGGTCCTGACCATAGTAGCTCGACCATGAGAGCTTGCTGACCGGGGAGAATTTATGGACGAACTTGAGGTTGAAGTCGCCGAAATCGTAGTGCGTTTTTCCGGCCATCTCCTCGGTGTTCGGGTTCTTTATGAAGAGCATCGCGATGCTCTTGACTATGTCGGTCCATGTCCGGCGCGCGCCGAAGTTGATCGAGGTCTTGCCCTTCCACAGCGGGCCCTCGACCTGGACATGACCGTCCACAAGGCCCAGGGAGACCGTGCCGTGCCAGTGTTCGAAATCGCCGTCTTTCACACCCACGTCCACGACCGAAGAAAGCCTGCCGCCGAAGCGGGCGGGGAAGCCGCCTTTGTAGAAGTCGGCATAGTCGATGACGTCCGTATTGAACGACGAGAACATCCCCACGAAGTGGCTGATCTGGTACATCGGAACCTGGTCCAGCAGGAAGAGGTTGTCCGAGCCGTCGCCTCCGCGCACGTAGAGTCCGGAGGACAGTTCCGCTCCGCCCGATACGCCAGGCATCATCTGCAGGGTTTTGATAAGGTCCGGAGCGCCTAGTACCGCGAAGTTGCGGCCGATTTTCGAGCCTTCAATTCGCTGGAGGCTCGTCTGGGTTACGATCTGGCGTATGGTTCTTTCGTCGCGGATGACAGCGGCGTCGAGAGTGTCCACTTCCACCAACGACAAACTGTCCAGCCTCGATAACTGCGCGAACGCTAGAGACGGGAGAAGAAGTAGAAGCAGTGAAAGTTTAAGCTTCATCAGGCGACTTGGGCCTTTCCGAAATCGGGTTTTGTGGTGGGGTCGATGGCGACACAGCCCTGGGCGAGGACTCTGACTTTTGCGTCGGGATGGGCCTCGGAGGTCATCTTGGCGCAGTTCGCAACGCAGTAATCGTAGCAGAGGCCAACGATGTCGAGCTCTATGTTGTCGTCTTCTGCATTTGCGAGGAGGTCGACTCCATATTCCTCTTTCTGCGAGTCCTGGCCCTTAAGGATGGTCTGTTCGGCCGCGTCCTTCAGCATCCAGAAGGGTTCGGCGCCGGGAGTTCCTGCGACGCAGTGCTGAGGCCATGGGCCGCCTTGCGGCGCAAACGAACAATGATTGGCAGGGTGCCAGTCCTTGGTCATGATGACCTTGTCGTAGCCCCCGTCCTGAAGCAAACCTTTTATATATTGGAGTGCAGAAACCCACTTGGCGTAGCCTACGCCAAGCGACCCGTCGACGAAATCATTCTGCGGGTCGATCAGAGCAAGTATTTTCACTAGACTTTATTCCTGAGCCAGAAGTAGTAGAGAGCTACGCCGATCCAGCTGAGTGCGAGAACGAAAACGATAAGAAGGATCTTGGTGATAAGGGAAACATTCTTCTTCAGAATGTCGAGTACACACCAAATCGCGGCGATAACACCAAGAATGTAAATAATGGTTCCGATCATAGTAGGTTTTATTTAAATCGTGCTAAGATACTACTTTTTATCTATATTTGCGGAACATAGACTAATTAACCTTATTCAAGATAGGCTATGCCCCACAAAAAAAGCAGGCCGAAGCCTGCGATTTTTGTGGAGCATACGAGGATCGAACTCGTGACCTTTAGATTGCGAACCTAACGCTCTACCAACTGAGCTAATACCCCATTGGGACTGCAAAGGTAATATTAATTATTGAGAAAGCAACTACTTCTTTTTGAGCGTTACGTCCGCCTGGGCTTCAAGCATTCCCATATACCAGCTTCCGTCTCCTTCCTTGACTTTCTTCAGTTCGGGCGTTGCCTCTGCAGATTCGAATTCTCCTCCGTTTTCTTCGCCGTCTATGTCCTCAAATACAACAACGACCTTATCTGGCCATAAGCCCCTCTCTCCTCGATTGAATAGATATTTGCCGCTGGAATCTGTATATAGAGTGTCATATTGCGAGTACGAACTGTATTTTGATTCTATAGCGACTCTGATGCCCTCAACAGGCGACCCGAATTCGTCACTTACCGTGCCGAGAACTTTATATGTTGCGGATGGCTCTCCGTACATACATATGTCTTCTTTACTTGGATCGTCATCTATATTTGCTATCTCCGCACACGATGCGAAGCCAAGCATTCCGAGAGCTACAGCGACGAGTTTGTTCCAAAACGGTTTCATAATTAGAAAGTTAATTTCGAGTCAAATATAAACATTATATACTTAAATATGTTCTCAAGATGGAAACAGAACGAATTCTTCTGCGGCCGTGACACTCCCATCCTCGTCCCAGCAATTTTTCTTTTTTGATACTCCGTTTATTTGTTGTGAGACCTCACGTATGCGCGTGAGGTCTTATTTTGTCAAATGAATTGGTAGCCCGATAATTAATCACACAATCATATGAAACTATTCAGCGATTATTTCAAACTGCTTGCGGTTGTCGCAGTTTTCTGCGCGGCGTCTTGTAAGCAGGTAGAAGCGCCGTTGATCCCCGTGCAGAGCGTTACGATTGGCCAGCCCGATCAGACGCTAACAGTAGGGGAGACAGTGATTCTAAGC
>CAJOJC010000003.1 GCA_905234775.1 uncultured Bacteroidales bacterium
CTCGGCCAGGCGACTGTCTATGCTCTAGCGACCGCAATCGGCTGGGGCATCGCTATGATCCTGTTTGCCGGTCTGCGCGAGCAACTTGCCGGCAACGACGTGCCCAAGGCGTTCAAGGGCCTGCCGATCGCGCTCATCACAGCCGGCATCATGGCCCTGGCCTTCCTTGGTTTCACCGGAATTGGAAATTAAGCCTATGAAGAAGATAGTCCTCGCAGCCCTCGCGTTGCTTCTTGTCAGTTTCACGCTTAGCGCTCAGCCCCGCGCATTCGGTGTCCGCTTCGGCGCCGGTCTGGAGATCAGTTATCAGCACAACCTGGGTTCCACTCATCAGGGCCCGAACTTCTTCGAGTTCGACGCCGGTGTGATGGGCTACACCGATTATCCCGGCTACAGACTCTCCGCGATGTACGATTTCAACATCCTGAGTTTCCATTTCCTCGGAGGCGACTGGAATATGGCCCTCGGCCCCGGCGTCACGCTCGGAATGTACGAGAAATCCAAGTTTATGGGCGGTCTGGTGCTGCAGTATGGTTTGTCCTACGACTTTCCGACTATTCCTCTCTCCATCGGAATAGACACACGCCCCTGTTTCATTTTCACGAACAAGGGCGCGGTAATGTCTTTCAAGGAGACTATCCCGATGGCCAGTCTCCGCTGGAAGTTCTGAGCATGAAATCCAGAGGAGCATTGTCTTGTCTTCTGGCAGCCCTTTTTATCTGTGGCTGCGAGGATTTCACGATGCCCCAGTTCGGACCGCTGGACAACAACAGCGCGGCTGACACCCTTTCTTCCGTAGCCCCGGCTGACTCTCTTGTCCCGGTGGACACCCTTGTCCCCGTTGACACGCTGGTCCCGGTAGACCCGGTGGATCCTGTCGATCCGGTTGATACCGTCGTACAGACGGCCCTTCCCGGCTGGTATGAGCTTCCCGCGATTGCAGATGCGGACCGTGACGGTGTGGATGACAACGACGCTTCTTTGTACTACGCGTCGCATTCGTTCTCCATGAACAACAAGGAGTACCGTAACTATACTGTTTGCTTCAGCGCCGATTACCATTGTCCCGTGTGGGTGGCGGCACCAAGGCATTCTGTTTATGAGCAGAAGAATGTAAAGCGCACCGACGCTTATGCGAAGGATCCTTCGATCCCGGCAGATATCCAGTACAACTCGAAGAGCACCGGGGGCGATTGCAACAAAGGCCACATGTTGGGTTCGGCTGAGAGGCTTTGTTCGCGTGAGGCTAATGTCCAGGTCTTCTACTACACCAACATCGCTCCGCAGCTCTCTGCCGGTTTCAATACCGGAGGCGGCGGATGGAATATACTCGAGGACTGGGTGGACGGTCAGGTCTGCAGCGCATCCGAGCTCAAGTGCGTCGCATTTGTTCGCGCGCATACTAACTCGCTTAAGGGCCAGAAGCCATCAAGCCGTGAGATGATGTCGGTTTCCGATCTGGAAAAGATAACGGGCTTCAGCTATTTTGCCAACGTGCCTAATGCGCCGAAAGATTCCTTCTCGGCTTCTGATTGGGGGCTATAGACTTACAAACTGAACGCAAACGGGCGCTCCGACCTCGATGGCTTTGCCGGCAGGGGACAGGGCGCCTGAGTTTTTGTCTATGGTGTAGATCTTGATGGCATTCGAGTCGCGGCAGGCGCAGAGGAGATATCTGCCGTCGGGAGAGATGGCGAAGTTGCGGGGGTGAGTGCCGGTGGGTTGGAAGCCGGTTCTGGTGACCTTGCCACTGGCGGGGTCGACGCTGAAGATGGCGATGCCGTCTTCTTTGAGCCTGTGGCTGGTGTAGAGGAAACGTCCGTCGGGAGAGAGAGCGGCGCAGTGCATGTGGGCAGGGTCGCTCCCGAGCGATGTGCCAAGGAGCGCGTGGGTATACTCGATTCCGGTGCTGTACCATTGGGTGCAGGCGATAAGGCCTTCATTGGTATCGGCAGCGAAAGCGGTGACAGATCCGCCGGTGTAGTTGGAGGTGATAAGGACGTCGTAAGGCTTTTGTTCCGTTGCCCCGGTGGTGATTCCTGCCGGGATCAGGAGAATGTTGCAAGGGTCTTCTCCCGAAACTTCATTTTGGGGAATGGGGATGGTGTTGATGAGTTCGATCGAGTCTGAGGCGAGTCTGAACGCACTCACCGCCTGCCTGCCGTCGTTGTACTCGTTGACTGTGTATGCCCTGGTTCCGTCGGGGCTGGCGACTACGAATGAAGGATTGCCTGAACTTGCAACGCCCAGAAGTTTTGTGTCGGCTGTTTCCGGGTCGTACGAGTAGAGGTAAACCCCTTGGGCCGTGGTATTTTCGGTGTATGTGCCCACAAGCAGGCGGAGATGCTCTTGTGGTGTCTCGCTCTGCTGAGTCTGAGCCTGAGCCGCTGCCTGGATCATCCCCGACGCCACACACAATGCAAGTATGGTAGTAATCTGCTTTTTCATCACCCAAAGATACCAATAAAAGCGGGGAAGAAATTCACGATAGAAAAAGGAAAAAAGGAAAAAAGAAGTGATCCCGGCGCGACTCGAACGCGCGACCCACAGCTTAGAAGGCTGTTGCTCTATCCAACTGAGCTACGGGACCATCCTAAATAGGACCGCAAATATAAGGCTTTTTTTCAATAAATGTTTATCTTTGCCGCTTGCTATGTATACAATCTTGTCCAAAGACATGTTGACCCCAACCATCTGCAGGATGGTGGTCAGCGCACCAAGGATTGCAAAATCCGCTAAACCTGGTCAGTTCCTCATCGTCAGGAACGACGAAAAAGGAGAACGAGTCCCCCTTACTATAAGTGATTACGATGCCGACAAAGGCACTGTGACCATTGTTACCCAAAAGATCGGCGTGTCGAGCGCAGAGATTATTGCCCGCGAGCCCGGCGAAGAATTCACCGACGTCGTGGGACCTCTTGGCCGCGCATCGGAACTGTGCGATCTGCCTGATGAAGAACTGGCAAAACTGAGCATAGTCTTTATCGCAGGAGGCGTGGGAACAGCCCCTGTTTACCCTCAGGCCAAGTGGCTCAAAGAGCACGGCGCCCATGTAGAGGTGATTATCGGCGCCCGAAATGAAAGTCTCCTTATCTATAAAGAGGAGATGGCGAAGGTTTGCGACGAACTTCATCTCTGTACAGACGATGGTTCGTTCGGCTTCAAGGGGGTCGGTACGGCGATGCTCGAGAAACTCGTCGCCGAAGGCCGTCATTTCGACCGCTGTATTGCAATCGGCCCTATGATTATGATGAAATTCAGCACGCTCACATGCATCAAGCTTGGAATCCCCGTCACGGTGAGCCTTAATACCCTCATGGTGGATGGTACCGGTATGTGCGGAGCATGCAGGGTCAGTGTGGGCGGCAAGATGAAATTCGCTTGTGTCGACGGCCCCGAGTTCGATGGTGCATTAGTTGATTTCGATGAAGCGATGCGCCGTCAGGGCCAGTATAAACAGGAAGAAACTGAGGATAAAGAAAAATTCGGATTCGCACTATGATGACACCCAGGACTAAAGTACGCGAGCAGGACCCTAAAGTGAGGGCCTGCAATTTTGAGGAAGTAAGCCTCGGTTTTAATCTTGAAGAAGCAGTCCAGGAGGCATCGCGCTGCCTTCACTGCAAGAATCCCCGTTGCGTGGCCGCATGCCCCGTGGGTATAGACATCCCCGGCTTTATCGCCAAAATCAAGGAAGGCGAGATCAAGGATGCCGCAGATATTATTGCAAAGGACTCATCGCTGCCTGCAGTGTGCGGACGCGTGTGCCCTCAGGAGACTCAGTGCGAAGGAAGTTGTATACTTGGCATCAAGGGCGAGAGCGTTGCTATCGGTAACCTTGAGCGCTTTACCGCTGACTGGAGCCGCGAGAATGGCTACAGCGCAGGCGCGTCTGTCGAGAAGGTCGGCAATGGCGAGAAAGTCGCCGTCATCGGCTCCGGCCCTGCAGGTCTCGCATGTGCGAGCGACCTTGCTAAATGGGGCTACGACGTGACCATCTTCGAAGCTCTCCACAAAGTAGGCGGAGTCTTGGCCTACGGAATCCCCGAGTTTCGTCTTCCCAAGGATACGGTCCTTCAGCATGAAATCGGAGAGGTCCTTAAACTCGGAGTGAAGATCGAGACGGATGTTATCATCGGCCGCACACTCACTATCGATCAGCTGCTTGACGAAGAAGGCTTCAAGGCTGTGTTTGTCGGTACAGGTGCCGGTCTTCCCAAGTTCATGGGTATCCCCGGTGAGAATCTCAACGGAGTATTCTCTGCCAACGAATTCCTTACCCGTAATAATCTCATGAAGGCCTTCCGCAGCGACTATCTTACTCCTATCCATGCCGGCAAGAAGGTCTGCGTGGTGGGAGGCGGCAATGTCGCTATGGATGCTGCACGCACCGCGCTCCGCCTCGGGGCAGAGGTTCATATCATCTACCGCCGAACAGAGGTCGAGCTTCCCGCACGCCGAGAAGAAGTCCACCATGCAAGGCAGGAAGGAATCATTTTCGATATGCTCACCAACCCTGTGGAGGTCATCGGAAACGAAAAGGGCTGGGTCAAATCTATAAAGTGCATAAAGATGGAGCTGGGTGAGCCTGATGAAAGCGGCCGCCGCTCTCCTGTGCCTATCCCCGGTTCGGAATTTGAGATTGAGACCGACACGGTAATCATGGCGCTCGGCACTTCGCCCAATCCGTTGATCGCCTCGACCACACATGGTCTCGAGACGACACGGCGCGGCGGGCTCGTCGCAGACGAGCGCGGCGAAACCACCCGTGAGGGTGTGTTCGCCGGCGGTGACGCCGTCACCGGCGCCGCCACCGTAATCCTTGCCATGGGAGCCGGCCGCAAGGCCGCAGCCGCGATAAGGGAATATCTGACAGCATAATGAAAATTTATATTCTAGCAGCGGCGGTTTTGCTCTTGGCAGCTTGTGCCGGACATTCGCCCGAGTCCGGGCAGCAGACTATGACTGTTCTGCATCAGGAGCCTGCCATCCCTGAAGGCTTTACAGGGGCGAGAACCAACTATTATCCCGGAGGACAGGTGGAATCAACCGCCGAATTTGAGGACGGGGTACTTTGCGGGATTGTTACCGGGTACTACGAGAACGGAATAATCCGCTACCAATACACGGAACGCGGCGGCCGCAGGGAGGGTCCGATGACTGTCTATTACCGGGATGGCGGCATCAGGCTCAAATACGATTATATCGAAGGCACCGCCTCAGGAAACATCTATTCTTACTATTCTGACGGGCAGACCCAGTCGGAAGTCCTGATAGACAAAACTCTGGAACGTTCCGATGTCACCTTCTACTATGAAAACGGCACAGTCTCGGAAAAATACTCTCTTTGGAACGGGCTGCCGGACGGAGAGTATGTTTCTTACTTCGACGACGGTTCGGTAAGGCGCAGGGTGCTTTACCGCAAAGGAGTCATCCTGGAAGAGCGTTAAGCGCCATATTTGCTCGGAGATACCCCGAACTGTTTCTTGAATGCCTTCGAAAAATGGGGCAGAGTGTTGAAGCCCGTCCTCACGGCAATCTCCGAGACGTTAAGTTTGCCTTCCGACAGCATCTTCGCCGCCATATTGAGCTTATACTGCATAAAGAACTCGCTTGGAGTCTTTCCGGTAAGTCCCTTGATCTTGTAATAGAACTTGGTGCGCGACATCTTCAGCATCTCCGTAAGGCGTGAGATGTCGAGATCTTCGTTTTCAAGCTCTTTCTCCATCAGCGAATACAGTTCGTCCATAAATGCGCGGTCGCGGGCGGATAGCGATTCGACTTCGCTGCTCTCGGTGGCGGAATTGATCAGACCGCGCACTCTCTGCCGGTTTTCGATCTGTGATCTGACCAGCGCTTTGAGATAGTCGGGATCGAAAGGTTTGGTCACATAAGCGTCGGCTCCGGAGTCGAGGCCGTGGACCTGTTGTTGGACAGTGCCCATGGCGGTAACCAGAATGACGGGGATATGGCACAGTTGCAGATTGGATTTCAGCTCTGAGCACAGGTCGAATCCGCTCTTTCCGGGCATTGCGACATCGCTCAGCACTATGTCCGGAGCCTGCTCGGAGGCTATCTTCATCGCCTCGTCTGCACTATATGCCCAAAGAACCTTGTATCTGGCGGCGAACAGGGCTTGAAGGTAGCGTATGATGTCAGGGTCGTCGTCGACCGCGAGCAAAACGGGCAAACCATCCTGAGAACTTATGATTTCCTCGCCGGTGGTGGTCTCAATAGGATATTCTCCGCTTACGGGGGGTTCCCTGACGGCCCGCTCCGAAGTGCTGTAAGACGACTCATCTGCGGGGATAAGCAGGGTGAAAACGGATCCGGGACCGTCTTCCCGTCCTCCCGCACGCAGCTCGCCGTGGTGGATTGTCGCCAGGCTCCGTGAGTAGAACAGCCCGATCCCCGTGCCGTAGTTGTACCGTCCTTTGTTGCCGTTGTCCAGTTGATAATAACGGTCGAAAATCTTCTCCCGTTGATCTTCAGGTATGCCGGGGCCGGTGTCCGATACGGAAACCTTGACGAAATGCTCTCCCTCCCTGTAGATTTCGTCAAGTTCGACGGCGACATTGCCCCCTGCAGGAGTAAACTTCAAAGCGTTGGACAGCAGATTGGTGAGTATCTTCTCCACCTTGTCCTTGTCGAACCAGACGCGAAGGGGGTATTCGAGGCCCCTGAGGTCCATTGCGATGCCAAGTGATTTGGCATTCAGAGTGAAAATCTCAGCAGTGTCATTGATTACAGGAACTATGTCCGCCTTGGACACTTTTAGGGTAAGAGTAGAGTTCTCAATCTTACCCAGATCCATCAGCTGTCCGGCCAGCGAGAGCATACGTGAGACGCTTCGCTGGACAATCGAAACGAGGTGGCGGTCTTCGCCTGAGAGCCGTCCGCTTCTGGAGAGTTCCGAGATCGGGCCGGAAATCATCGTCAGAGGTGTACGGAATTCGTGGGAAATGTTGGAGAAGAAGGTCATATTCATACTGTTGACCCTGGCTTCCTGCTCTTTTGCTGCCTGCGCTTCCTTCACCGCATCTTTCTCCTGAAGGATACGCCTTCTTAAGCGGAATACCGTCCATACAATGAGCAAAAGCGCCAAAGCATACAGAATTTTTGCCTCCCAGGACAGCCAAGGCGACGGACTGACCTTCACCGGTATGCTGTTTTCCATATACTTGTCATGGAAGGGATGGAGATGATACCTCACCCTGAGAGTATACCTGCCTGCGGGGACATTGGAGAAATACGCCTCGCGTGCACCTCCGGCCTCCACCCATTCCTTGTTGAATCCGTCCAGTCTGTAACTGTACCGGACGCGGCTTATGTTGCGGTAGTCCGGAGCGGCGAAAGAAACGCCGAAAGAGTTGCTCCTGTGGTCCAGGCGTATTTGAGGACGGGCGGAAAGTGCGGTGCTGAGCGTCCTGTTACCGGGACGGACAATCTGGTTGTGGACCTTGAGGTCTTCAAAGACGGGAGTTACGCCTGCTTGGACTTGGGGCTCGGAAGGGTCCACCAGGGACAGTCCGTGCGGGCCGCCGAACGCGAGCAGACCACCCGGTAAAGAAGCGGACGAGCGTTCGTGGAACAATTCGGCCTCCCTCCCTGTGGCGGAGATGAAAGCCACGTAACTGCTGTCGGAGGGATCATATATCGCGAGTCCATTGCCGGTACCCGCCCAGATGCGCCCCGAGGAATCTTCCTCGATCGAGACTATATCGCTTTCCGAGGACCCGCTTACCTTGCTGATTGTCCTTTCCGTCGGATTATACTTCAGGAGTCCGCCATAGCGTGTGCCAATCCAGATATTGCCCCCGTGGTCGGAATGGAAGGCAGTCGGCTCGAAGAGGCCGCTGCCGGAGGATGCTGTTTCCTGGGGGATAGCCAGCGTGTGTGCCTGGTGGGTATGGACATTCAGAATTGCGAGCTGGTTGTCGTATGCGCCTACGAGGATATTGTCTCCCAGAAGGCAGAGGCAGTTGATGAAAGTCGTGCGGAACGGATATATCTGTATGCGGTCATAACTGTCGCTTCCGGGCTGGAAATGCATCAGGAACTCGTTTCGCGTGCCGACCCAGATGCCTCCGGCAGCATCCTCAAGCATGACTCTGGGATAGAAGGCCGGGTAAGCGGACTTGAGTCGGACTATACCTCCATCGTAGGCACACCTGAGCAACCTCTGCTGATTGGGGAGCGACAGCCACAGATCTCCGTTGCTTGCCGCGAAAACGAGAGGCTCGTTGAGCTGGAGATAGTCCGTGTCACCCTCACCGCTGACTGCTGAAATGTCGGGGTGTTCTACCAATCCTGTTGACGGGTCATAGAGGTAGAGCCCGTCGTGGCGGGTAAAAAGCCACAGGCGGCCGTCAGCGGCCGTGCTCATCGAAACCACGGACTTTCCTGAGAGTTCGCTTTCTCCCGGATTCTTGGCGGACGGGAATCCGTCAAGTCCCGATCTGAACACGAAACCCTTGTCGTCGGATCCCATCCACACATCGCCCGACAAATCCCTATAGATGATGCTGGTTTCGAACCCGTCGGGAATGTCGAGCCGGCTTTTGGGAAGCGTCGTAAGCTTGTCGGTCGCGCAGTCCAACAGATGGAAGCCTCCGTCGGAAGATTTTATGAGGATGAGCTCGTCGGCCGCCTCCCAAAGAATCCGGACCTCCAGACCGCCGAGGGCGTTCCGCAGAGATGGCGGTATGCTCGGGAATGAACGGGTGTTTGTGTCGAAAATGGAGAAATAGCCGTAACCTGCCATCCATATCCGGCCGTCCGAGAGCATGACCGATTCGGTCACGGGATGCAGACAGGGCCAATTGTCGATGTTTTCGAAGTTCCTTGAGGGGTCGAAGCAGCGGATCTCGTGAGGGGCGACGACCCAAAGCAGGCCGTCCCGTCCTGTCCGGCAAACCGAGTGGTAGCTGAAATACCGGTCGAAACCGGGAACTGCTTTGACAAAAGAATTGGACAGGGAGTCATAAACGCAGATGTCCTCCTGCATATTTAGGATGATTCTTCCCTCCCTGTCGCAAAGGACCTGGTAAACAGCCCTCTCTTCAGAGTCTATGGGGATGCGCCGGAAGGTGTCGTCCGGGCAGTAGAGCGCCACTCCGTCTTCCGTGCCTACCCAGAGGCGACCGAGGCTGTCCGCGCAGAGGTCGTAGATTCTGTTGTCGGGGATGGACAGCGAGTCGGGGGAATGGAAATACTGGTGGAAGTCGTAGCCGTTGTAGCGGTTGAGGCCCCTTTCAGTGCCTATCCACATCCTCCCGAGGGAGTCCTTGGCAAAGCATTTGACGTCGGGATTGGACAGCCTGTCGGAGACAACGGGCGAGGCCAGCGCGCCTGCGGCTGCCAGAGCGCAGGCTGCAAGAACTGTCAATCCTTTTTTGTGCACGCCCAAAGTTAGCAAATCCGATTGAATCCGCCAATGCAACCTGTCGGGGTTTAGCGTACGGTGGTCTTGGTGCAGCAGGCGTTGGCGTACTGACCGCCGCAGAGGAAGGTGAAGGACCCCTCTTCGAGATGGTACAGGCCGTCGGTGCCGACAAAGGCAAGGTCGTCGGCGAGTATCGTCAAGTTGACGCGTCGCGTCTCGCCCGGCTTCAGTTCTATCTTTTCGAAGGCCCTGAGTCGGCGGTTGTCGGGCATCAGGCTGGCGACATCGTCAGAGGAGTAAAGCAGGACCGACTCCTTCCCCTCGCGCGCGCCGGTATTGGTTACGTCGATGCTGAAAGTCAGCATATCCCCGGCCTTGAAACTTTCCCTGACCACGGACAGGGGACCGTAGGAGAATGTAGTGTAGCTCAGGCCTTCGCCGAACCACCACTGGACGCTCGCGTGGTTCTCGTAGTTGTAGATGCCGGGGGTGGTCGAGCGGTCTTCCATCACCTTGAAGTTGTAGGTGGTGAAGGCATTGGGGTAGGCCGGATAGGTGAAAGGCAGGCGGCCGCTGAAATTTTCGTCGCCGGCGAGCAGGGCGGCAAGGGCGTCGCCTCCGTAATTGCCGGGGAGCATTACATCCACCACGGCGGCGGCGAGAGGCTCGATGTCGCTGATGATGCGTGGACGGCCCTCGCAAAGGACCATCACGACCGGTTTTCCGGTAGCGGCAAGGGCGCGGACCAGCTCCTTCTGGGCTGCAGAAAGGTTGGCGTCTTTGATGCTTCCCTGAGTCTCGGCATAGGAATTTTCTCCCACGCAGACCACGATCACATCGGCCTGCGCGGCGCGGCTGACCGCAGGCTCGATGCGCGGCTGCTTCTCCACCTGCCACTCGGCTTGGAAATCGTACTCCACCCCGGGTTCGTAGATGACATTGTCCTGCCCGAAGCGCTCCCTGAAGGCCTCAAGGATGGTGTTGTAGGGCTCCGAAAGATGTTCCACCCCGCTTCCTTGCCACGAATAAGTCCAGCCGCCGGACAGGCCGCGCATAGTGTCGGCATTGGGGCCGCAAAGAAGGATGCGGACGCCGGGGGCCAGAGGCAGCACGCCGCCTTCGTTCTTGAGGAGCACCTCGCTCTCCACGGCGGCCTGACGGGCCTTCGCCGCGAACTGCTCCGAGCCGAACAGCGGGTAGGAGGCCTTGGATGGCTTCCTGTCGAAAAGCCCTGCCTTGTATTTCATCCTGAGCACGCGGCGGCAGGCATCGTCGATGCGCGAGAGCGGCACGCGGCCTTCCTCCACCAGCTCCCGGAGCATCTGCCCGTAAGTGAGCTCGTAGGGGACCATAATGACATCGACGCCTGCGTTGATTGCCAGCTCGATGCCCTCCTTGGTGTCCCTGGCGACCTTGAACAGGCGCGAGAGTTCCCCTACGTCGCCCCAGTCGGTGATGACGACACCGTCCCAGTCGCACTCTGTTTTGAGCCAGTCCGTGAGGAACTTCTTGTTGCATACTCCGGGCACGCCGTTCACGGCCGACGAATTGGTCATCACGGAAGGGATGCCGTCAAGTGCCGCTCTGCGGAACGGTTCGAAGTGTTTTTCCCTGAGGTCGGGCTCTGAGACCACGGCATTGGTACGGTCTATGCCGTTGTCCGGCGCTCCGTAACCCATATAGTGCTTTAGGCACGGGATGACGTGCCATGCATCGATGCGATCCGGGTCGGGGCCCATAAGCCCGCGGGCATACGAGCCGGCCATCAGCGCCGTAAGCAGCGGATCTTCCCCCCAGGTCTCGTAGAAGCGGGACCACGTGGGCTTGACTGACAGGTCCATACTGGGGCCGAAGCACCAGCGCACTCCACCGGCCCTGGTCTCGTAAGCGTTCATCTCTCCGAGCTCTTTGGCGAGGGGGACATTGAAGGTTGCGGCGAGGCCGAGCTGTTGGGGGAACATCGTTCCACCTGTGATATAGGTGGGGCCGTGGACCTGGTCCAGGCCGTAAATCATCGGGATGCCGTTGAATTCGAGCGATGCCGCTTCCATCTCTGCAATGCAGCGCTGCCACACCGACAGCGGGGAAGCTTCCATATTACCAAGCATATTTAGGATGGAGCCGGCGTGGTACGTGCCGAAAACTTCTTTCATCTTGTCGCGGTCGAGCGAAAAGTCTTCGCGCGAAGCGAGGATGACGGACAGCTTGAAATATGGGAGAAGTGAATCCCAGTCCTGGGGCCTGGCGGCGAGCCCGCTGCACATAGCCGCAGGGTCGAACTCGTCCTGGAGGCCGTATTTGGCGACAAGGGTCGCGAGATCCGCCTCGCCCAGCTTCAGGACATTCTCAAAATCGAATTCGGGGTTCTTCCAGGTTATCCTGGAAATCTCTATCTGAATCATCTGGCCGATTTTCTGGTCCAGGGTCATCTTCGACATTATCTTGTCGAGTTCCTTCTCCATCCTGGGGTTGGCGGCTGGAAGGGAGGGAGCGGCGAGCGCAAGCAGCAGCGCCGCCGCAATAATAGGTTTGTTCATCGCTTATCTGATATCAAATTCTTCTACGTGTCTGTTTTCGGGGGTGAAAGCTTCCCATCCGGGGTCGGAAGTGCGGATGAACGAGGTCCAGGCCTCCACCATCCTCTCGCTGAGCTCATAGTCGGCTTCGGTAAAAGGCCTCCACGACCTTCCGAGGGTGGCGAAGGTGTACCAGAGCTCGGATGAGTGGAACGCCCCGAAGTCGATCTGCCCTTCCTTTTCTCCGGGAGGATTGCGCTTGAACTCATAGGCATAGACGCGGCAGCCTTCCCGCTTGCTGAGCTTCTCGCAGAACTCCGTCACGCTCCCGTGTCCGAGAAAGTCGGGGTCGTTGAGCGTGAACCCCGTCATGATGGGTTTGGAATCGAACGCGCCTTCTTCAAAGGCCTCGGGAATGATTTCGCCGCGGGTTCCGGGAGGCAGGATGGGAGGGGCGTCCATCAGGTTGAGCCCTCCGCCCGACTGCAAGATGGCTTTGGCGAAAAGCGGCCGGGCCTCGGGGTTGCAGAGCAGGTACTTGACGCTGATGGCGCCCGCGCTCTGCCCGAGTACGGTTATGTTGGAGGGATCGCCCCCGAAAGCCTCTATGTTGTCGTGAACCCAGCGCAGGGCGGCCAGCTGATCCTGGAAGCCCAGACGGGCGGGAGAGCCGAAGCCGAGCTCGCCGAGTCTGTAAGGGATGGTGACCAGGATCACTCCCTTGCGGGCCCAAGCCTCCCCGTCCATCTCCTTTTCGAAACTGTAGCCGTGGGAGAAGGAGCCGCCGTGGATCCAGACCGCCACCGGGGCTTTTTCAGTGCCTGGGGCAGGTCTCCAGATATTGAGATACATGCAGTCGTCGCTATAGACAGGGTCGCCTTCGGCATAGAATTCGGGGTAGTAAAGGGGATCGTCCCTGGAGAACGCCGGCTGGCTGGCCGCCGCCGGGAAACGGTTGCAGACCTTGATTCCCTCCCACGGCTGCACGGGCTGCAGGGGCTGTTCGCGCAGTTCGCCCACCGGAGGTGCCGCGAACGGAACGCCGCGGTAAACCGTCACGCCGCCCTCGAGCTTGTCGCCGATGATGCTGCCTCCGTCAACCGTCACGACGGGATTGCCTGTCGTTGAGGAAATCCGACCGACCGCACCGCGGCAGACCTGCCGGTAATGTGCCTTGAAATCGCTCCATTTGTAGTACGGTGCGCGGCTCTGGTCTTCGAGCGGAAGCCTCTGGTCCTTTTCGTTGTACATTACCCTTACGAGCACATCGTCCGCATCTTTTCGGTTGCGGTAGAAGACGAACTGGATGTTGGATGCCATCGGGACGTTCCAGCTCTGGAAGCGATATTCCCACGAAGATACATCCCTCCCCAGATGGGGAAATCCCTCCAGTCCGAGCAGGGCGGCCAGCGGAGCCACCACTGTGTCGTGGCCGAAGCGCAGTCTCACCTGCACCCCTTCGCCTGCAAGGTCCTTGTCGGCCGCATCCATGATCTGGGTCAGCAGAATCTGCGAAAGCCAGGGAATAATGCCGTCGGTGTAATCGGTGCCCACGAACATCAGCGAGGCATAGATGTTCCCCTTCTCCCAGAAGGAGTACAGCTCGTCTTCGGTAAGGACGTCACTGAAATCCGCGTCGAAATCCATGCACTGCATGCCAGTCACCACCTCGCCGAGAGCCTCGAATAGCTTCTCCGGATTTCCGATGCTCCTGACCGTTTCCTGGTCCTGGAAATAGCGGAGAAGGCAGTTTTCCGCCGCTTTACGGCCCCGGAGATACACAGGTCCGAAGCTGCGCTTGAAATCAGGGTCGGTGACCGCATCCTTGAGATACTCTGCGAGGGCTTCCTTGTCGGAGATGAACATAGGATCGACAAGGGCGGTATAGGCAAGGTCGGGGGTGTCCGCGCCATACCCGACGGACAGGCCCGGACGCAGGCGCCGCAGCTCGTCGCAGAACGACATCATGCTTATGATCGCCCGGGGAACGACCGTCGAGCGGGCGTCGACCCTGACTTTCTTTCCGAAAATCCCGGGATAGGCCTCCACCATCCTGTCCGCTATCCCCCGGTGCTGCATCTGGCCTTTCACAGTAAGGTCGCCGTCGTGCCCCTTGAGCAGTGGATAGACGGCCATATAGCGCGCGTAAAGGTCCTCGCCGGCTTCGGTCAGGCGCGACCTGTCGTGGCCTTCGCGAAGGAAGGACTCGACGATATCGTATTTCTGGGATTTGGTGGCATAGCGGGAGCCGTGCCTGCCGTAGTGGCTGATCACCACCGGCTCGTAACCTTTGGGGGCCGGAGCCGGGCGGCAAGTCCCGGCCGGATAGTCAAGATGGTTGCCGCCCGCTATTGCCGGATTATCCCTAAGGGCGGTCCTGATCTGCTCAATGGTGAGCGTATCGGCCTGGGCGGCAGCGGAGAATGCCATAAGGACGGCGGCTGCGAAGACTATTGTGTGTCGTTTCATCTGTAGAAGGTAAGATTGTTCTTTTACAAAGAAAAGCATTTCATCCTTAATATTTGTTATTCAAACGTTCATTTTTTTGCCCTGACGTGTCCTTCCCCGCTTGAACTTGGGGATAATTAATTGGACGCGTGGGTAATATGCAGCTCGCATTTTAATGCTAAATTTGTATGCACTGAAAACTGTCAACCAGCAATGAAACAATCTACCAATCAACTACTCAGGATTCTGCTGCCAGTAGTCCTTCTGCTGTCGTGGGGCCTTGCCTCCGCTCAGCAGGTCCGCATTTCGGGCTCTGTGACAGACAAGGGCGGCGTGCCCGTAGTGGGCGCCGGCGTGTTCCAGAAAGGCGCGCAGTCCAATGGAACGGTCACTGACCTCGACGGACGATTTTCCCTCAGCGTACCCGTGGGCTCCATGGTCGTGGTCTCGAGCATCGGCTACAAAGACGCCGAGCTTCCGGCCTCCGAGCAGATGAGCATAGTGCTGGAGGAGGACAGCCAGCTTCTCGACGAGGTCGTCGTGGTGGGTTACGGCGTCCAGCGCAAGGTGAACCTGACCGGCGCCATCTCCTCTGTGGGCTCCGAAGACATCCAGGGGCGTTCGATTTCGTATGTGGAGCAGGCGCTCCAGGGCAAGACTCCGGGCGTGACGCTCATCACGACCTCCGCCCAGCCTGGCGCCGTGCCTACCGTGCGTGTACGCGGCATCGCCTCCAACGGAACATCCGACCCTCTCTACGTCGTCGACGGCCTGCTGATGGAGGATATCAGCTCGATAGACCCGAACTCGATCGAAAGCATGGAGGTGCTCAAAGACGCGGCATCGGCGGCCATCTACGGCGCCCAGGCCGGCAACGGCGTCATCCTCATCACCACCAAGAAGGGCTCGAAGGGCGACGGCTCCATCACCTATGACTTCCAGTACAATATCAGCAGCCTGGCGGTCAAGCCGCGGTTGCTGAACTCGCAGGAATACCTCCAGCAGATGATGGAGGCCGACCCCACTTTTACCGAAGATGATATGCTGCGCCTTATCGACCTCGGCACTTGGGACGGCCATTCCTTCACGGACTGGCTGGATGTTACGTTCGGCCGTGGCATCACCAAACGCCACACCTTAAGCGCCCAGGGAGGCAACGAACGAGGATCATACTTTCTCTCCCTCGGCAGCTATGACGAAGACGGAATCGTAAAACTTGACAGGGACACATATAAACGCTACACGGTTTCCGTCAATGCCGACTATCAGGTCCATGAGTGGATCAAGGTCGGCTCTACCATCGACTTCGCCGCCTATGCCACTTCTCCGCTCGTGGATGGCGTGCCCTTGAGCGGAAGCGGAGTGCGCAATCCCAACCTGTTTTCGATAGCTATGGCCACCGCACCATATCTTGTCGACAGGTACGCTCCGGATCAGCTTCCTGTCCAAATGCAGATTTTACTGGACAACGGCAAGAAACTCCTCACCGACGACGAGGGCAATTACTACACCACCCTCGGAATCCTCCACCCCGAAGTGGCCGTGAAGTCGGCGGACAGAAAAAACTACGGCAACCGTTTCTCAGGGACGCTCTTTGCCAATCTCACTCCGCTGAAGGGGCTTGTCTTCACTTCACGCCTCGGGTACAAGATATACAATGACAACACATATTACTTCCTCCACGAATACTACGGCGGGAGCAGCCATTACAATGAGTCAAATGCGATGGCGGCCGAAAGATCCAATACCTCAACCACTTACTATCAGTGGGAGAATTTCGCCAATTATCTCAAGACCTTTGGCAGTCATTCGCTGGGAGCGACCCTCGGTATGTCCTACAGCCACAATACGCGCCTGTATACTTTCGCCGGTATTACCAGCACATCTAAGGACGATCCCCTCTATGCCGATGTCAGCTTCCCGTCGGGTGATGCCACCCACAGCACCCAGGGTTACGAACTACATAACGCGAAACTGTCGTACTTCGGACGTCTTAACTACAGTTTCGCCTACAGGTACCTGCTCGAAGCGACCCTGAGGGCCGATGCCGCCGACTCGTCAGTGCTGCCTCCCGAGAACCGCTGGGGATTCTTCCCTTCGGTGTCTGCGGGATGGATCGTTTCAGGAGAGGACTTTTTCTCCGGCCTGAAGAGTACGGTTTCGTTCCTGAAAGTGCGCGCCAGCTGGGGACAGAACGGTTCGACGAGCAACCTCTCGAACTATCTTTACTCCAGCGCGATCACTCCCGTTGCCGCCGGATACAGTTTCACCAATTCCTCCGTTTCTTACCAGACCAGGTACGACCCGGCAAGATTGGCCAATCCCAACCTGAAGTGGGAGACCTCCGAGCAGCTTGACCTGGGACTTGACCTGAGAATGCTTGGCGACAGGTTGTCGGTAACGGCCGACTGGTTCCGCAAGGACACCAAAGACCTGATTATCCAGAAAATCAACGTCCCCTACGAAGCAGGCAATACCGCAGCCCCTGTCAACGGCGGCAATATCCGCAATACCGGAGTGGAGCTGGAAGTCTCATGGAAAGACCAGGTCGGGGATTTCTTCTACTCGGTCAGCGGCAACATCGCCACCCTTGACAACAAGGTCACGTGGCTCAATCCCAACGTAAGCGACAGCAGGATAATGAGCTCGACATCCATCAACCACATCGGTGCGGTTTCTGCATTCGAAAAGGATTATCCAATATGGTATTTCCGCGGGTATGAACTTGACCATCTCGATGGGGAAGGCAATCCGGTGCTGAAGAACCTTTCCGGGGACGCGGACGGGATGATCGACGAGAGCGACAAGACCATGATAGGCAAGCCGCTTCCCGATTTTACCTACGGCCTCACCCTCACGCTGGGCTGGAAGGGTTTCGATTTCACAATGTTCGCCAACGGCTCCCAGGGCAATGACGTTTTTATGTGCTACAACAATGCAAGTCTGATGTACTGCCTCAAGAGCATTTATGACCGGCGTTGGACGACGACCAATACGGAAACGGTTTTCGCGAGCCCGCAGGCAAGGACCGACAATATAGCCAAATATATGAATTCAGACGCGTTCATCTTCGACGGCTCATATTTCAGGATCAAGCAGATCCAGTTGGGATATACCCTTCCGGCTGCCCTGACAAGGAAAGCGGCCGTTGAAAAAATGCGGCTGTTCGTTTCGCTGGACAACTACTTCCTTATTACATCTTATCCCGGCCTGGATCCCGAAATCTCCACCGACGCCGTCAGCGGCATCGGCCTGGACCTCGGCGCCTTCCCTACATCCAGGAAGATGGTTTTCGGTGTTTCTGTAACATTCTAATTCAAGAACAATGAAACAAATCGCAATAGTACTCTGTCTGTCCGCGGCGCTTGCATTGTCCGTGTCCTGCTCGGAGTCGCTTCTGAACATTCCCCAGCTTGGAGTGCAGTCCGAAGCCAATTCATATATTACGGATGAAGACTGCGATGCGGCAACCGCCGCCGTCTATGCCGCCTGGCGCCACGCCTGGTCCGGCACCGGGTCTTCTTCTGCCATCGGGACCACTTTCTGCAACCTGTTCTGGTTCAAAAACCTCCTCTCGGACGAATTCAATCCAGGGTCACAAACCTACCAGACCGACCTTGCAAGTTATACTTACACGAACGCCAATCCCTGGATAGGAGCTATCTACGAATTCCTCTACGGGACGGTGTATTATGCCAATATCGTAATAGACAACTTCAAGCCGGAGAGCGAAACCAAGATGCGCTGCATAGCCGAGGCGAAGTTCTTCAGGGCCCTTAGTTACTACGAACTCATCACCCTTTGGGGCCGCGTGCCTCTTGTGGACCACGTAATGACACCGGAGAACAACTACCAGATAGCTCCGTCTGATATCGAGACTCTGTGGAAATTCGTCCTTGGGGACTTGGACGATGCCATCGGGCCTGAGGGGGCTCCTTTGCTGGTTTCCAAAAATAGCATTGACGACAAGGACACGGGAACCAGGATCACCCTTGAGGCGGCTTACGCCGTCAGGGGCAAGGTCCATCTGACACTGAAGAATTATTCCGAGGCAAGGGCTGATTTCGGCAAGGTCATCGGCAGCGGCAAATACGGGCTTATCGACAACATCGGAGACCTGTATCACACGGCAGCCAACGGTTGCAGGGAGTACATCTTCGAGAATGTACGGCATTGGGACACCAACAACCTCTACACCAGCTCTGACGACGCCGCCCAGGACGGATGGTACGGACTTGAGGAGAACTGGCCTTTTATGTATGCAATGGAAGCGGCTGATGATGCGCAATACCCGTTCGTCACCGTCGCAGGGTGGGGGGCTATGGATCCCACGAGGAAAGTATATGATTCTTTCGTTGCGGAGGAAGGCCCCAATAGCGTCCGCCGTCTCGCCTCAGTGGTAGACACAACCGACCTCAAGGCTCTGAAAGTAACCATCCTGAAAACCTGTGACTGGAAAGGAAGCGATGCGTATTTCCGCTTCAAATGGCTGATGAGGACTGACGACGAATGGGATACAGGGTGGACAGGGCGCCTTAACAACACCCCTTGTATGCGCTATGCCGACGTGCTTCTGATGATGGCGGAGGCTTGTGTGCGTGACGGCGAGGACGGTGATGCCTACATCAATGAAGTGCGCGCCCGCGCAGGGCTCCCCCCGGTTTCGGGGGCCACCATCGCCGATGTGAAGAAGGAGCGCCTGCTTGAGCTCTGCTTCGAAGCCACGCGCCTTCAGGACCTCAAGAGGTGGGATGAGTGCGGAGAAGGCGACCTGCCGGCCAATCTCGCCGACAAGGGAAAACGTGTGCCGAGGACTATTGGAATGGAAGGAGGCGCCTGCAGGGTCGAATGGACCGACAATCCGGATCCTTCCGCCGGATGGCAGGAAAGCGAAAGGTATCTGCCTTATCCTCTCGTGGAAATCCAAACCAACAAGCTGATCAATGAATAACAGACTCCCCGCATTATGAAAAAAGCATTGATTATAGCAGCCGCCGCTCTTGCGGCCATCTGCTGCACCCGCCCTGTCAGCGATCTTCAGCGGGGCGAGCCTTCCCCTGCGCTTGCAGAGGGCTTTGCCGAATTCCTCGACAGTGTCAGAGCATCCATGACCCCTCCGATAGACTGGATGAAGGCTGTCAACCTCCACAGCATCATGGTCGTCAAAGACGGCAAAATCGTCGAGGAACAGTATTTCGGCAGCTGGACCGCCGACACTCCCCACGCCATGTTCTCGGTCAGCAAGACCTTCACCGCCGCGGCGGTAGGACTTGCCATCCGGGAGGGCAAGATGTCACTCGACGACAAGGTGGCCGACTATTTTCCCGACAGGCAGGTTGAGGGCAACCCCTGCAACGCTACCGTCGAAGACCTGCTGAAGATGGCAGGGGGCCACGACACGGATCCGACCTTCAAGGCCCTGGAAGTCGACCGGATAAAGGGTGAATCGCACATCAAGGAAGGAGAGGAGGTCGCAAACGACTTCTTCTCCCATCCTTTCGTCCACGAACCCGGAGAACTGTTCGTCTACAACTCCCTGGGAACATACGTCCTTTCGGCCATTATCACCAAGGTGACCGGCGAGAGCGTGCTTGATTATCTGACTCCCCGCCTTTTTGAGCCCCTCGGAATCGAAAAACCGGCCTGGGAGGCGGACAAATACGGCATCAATGCAGGAGGATGGGGCCTTTCCCTCAAAACCGGCGATATGGCCAGGATGGGTCAGCTGCTCCTTCAGAAGGGCCGGTGGGGGAGAAAGCAGCTGATACCTTCCGACTGGGTGGAGGCGATGTCTTCAAAGCATATCGACTGCGCCCCTGCCGGGGTCAGGATTGAGGATGCAGAAAGGATATGCGGTATTCCCAATGAAATCAACGACTGGTGCCAGGGCTACTGCTACCAGATGTGGCGCGGTACCCACGGCAGCTACAGGGCCGACGGCGCTGGAGGACAGTATATCCTCGTCCTGCCCGAAAAGAACGCCGTCATCATTATGACTTCCTGGACCGGAAACCTCCAGAACCAGATGAATCTGGTTTGGAAACTCATCTATCCCAATCTGTAGTTTCAGTTTTCCCAGGACAAAACAAGCCGGCTAAAAGCGATTTTAGCCGGCTTGTTTTGTCGGAATTGCCGATTACCGCTGAAGGATTCCCATGCAATTGGAGTTTTTCTGGGTGCCTTCTCCGGCCAGAACGGCGGCAAGGGCCTCAGGCAGGGCATATACCGAGGACATCGGACAAACCACCGAGCCTATGTCATCACCCTTTTGCGCGTAGTTTATGACCAGGGCAAAATTAGAGTCGCTGGTCGCTCCCACATTGTACTTGACCCCGTTGGCGACGAAGAAGAAGGCTCCATCAGGGACAATTCTTCCTTCCGTGGAGGTGTAAGCCGTTTCGTCGTAAGTCTTATAATCGCCGTAAGAGACGATCGTACACGGCTTCGACCTTGAATTGATCACAGGGAAATCTTCATCAGCGAGGACAACCGCAGACAGGAACTCACGTCCGTCACGGAAGAACAGCTTGAAGGTCACTTCCGTTTTCCCGTTGACAACAGGGGAAGGAACCTTGTCGATTGTCAGGATTCCTGTGGAATAAATATTGAGTTCGTCTTCATCGGACTTGATGAGGACCGGTGTCAGGCCGTTTTTGAGTTCGCAATTGGCGAAAGTACGGGTGTGGTTATCCTCGAACTTGAAGACCTTCTTGCCGTGACTTGTGCTGACGGTCACCTTGCCGTGGAGATACACCTCAGTGCCGAAACCGTCGATCCAGACCCAGGTGCCGCCGTCGGCTGTTCCTGGGAGAGCCTTGCCCTCGACGACATCGAAGGTCCCTTCCTCGGCGCCTACGACTGCGGCTGCTGCCAGCTGATGGTTCTCGAGGTCGAAGATCTTGTAGACATTGGCGTCGGTGCCGGTTTCGTAGGTATAATAGTATTCGGTAGCCAACTCATAGACGAGCGTGCCGGTGGCGTTGAGCTTGACGAGCGTGCCGGCCTCGTTGTCAAGAAGGAGGTTGCCGGTAAGCGTATAACCGTCGTTGCCGTCATCCGCGACAGTAACGGTGCCCGACCTGAATGCGGCCTCAACCGCCTTGGTCTTGATCTGGCCCTGGTAGTTGCCGGCGGCGGTTCCTACCGTGTAAGTGCCTGCCGCAAGATAGGTCTTGTCGGAGTAGAAAGTGAGTTCGAGAGTGACATCGTCGGCAGTTGCGCTGACAGGTAAGGTGTTGACTTCACCGGTAACCACATCACCCTTGACGAGGGTGGTGACGTTGACATCGATCTGCGAGGGGACCTCGATGGTTGCTTCGGGTTTCTCACCGCAGGCGGAGACTGCAAACAGCGCGGCCGCTGTTGCGAGGAAGTAAAAAGCTTTTTTCATCTCTTTGTGTTATGATTGGTTGTTAGTGTCCAAAATTCCCTGTTTCCCGCAAATATACCCATCCCGGAGGCAAACAATGTTACCTCCTTGTTCAAATCTTTGTCCAAATGTCAGCGAGCGTCTTAGATTAGAAAGTTAATGCTATTTTTGTATATACTGAAAACTGTCAACCAACAATGAAACAATCTACAAGCCGGCCAGGCGCAGCTTGCCAATCATCTCGCAGAACTGTGGTCCTACTGGGACTACATATTGCCGGCGTTGTGAACTCAACTTCATTACTTATTGCAGGTTAGTTCCATTGACGTGTATTTCTTGCCCGCCGCCTTGCAAAAACCTCAAAAATGTTGAGCAGGTCAGCTGCCACTTCTTGGAGGATTAGTATAGGAAACCGAACATCCAGATAGGGATGGAATGTCCGGAGGCGAATTCCAAATTGTCCTTTACAAGGTAACCAACCTCAGCTTCCTGAATTTGCTTTCCCTTTTTGCCTTTCCCCCCAACCTCAAATGTGGTGCCGTCAATCTCAAAATCGGAGATCTTGGAAGACGTAACCTTGTGAACTTGCGAAGTCCAGGCCAGAAAATTGGTCTCCCGCATATTGCCGGCATCGATTACACCGTCCTCAGAAAGAGCCAAAGCGATATTACTGTTACCAAGGTAGAGTTTTTCCACCTTGGTGAGAAGATTGTCGCTGTGCCCGGGTTCGCGGAGAGAGTTGAAGAGTCCGGATTTGGTCAGATATTCAATGTAGTCAGGTATAATGTTGCGGCTGATGCCGAGGTCCCTTCCCAATGTATCGTTACTGGGTTTGTACGGAACGCTTTTGGAAAGGATATACATGAGTTTCTTCAACTTGACGGAAGCTGCGACAGTCATTTCCGCGTAAGTTGAAATATCATCTTCAACGGTGCTGAGCACGGCGTTTTCCAAGCGGATTGGAGCGTCCTCCTCCAGGAAGTATGGATAGAAACCGATCTTGCAGTAGTCTTTGTAATAGACCAGGGGCCGGTGCTCACCATAAGGAAAATCCACTTTCCCATGGAGGATTTCATCGAGGGTGGCTGGTTTCAGGGACCACCCGTTGCGGATATTAAGGTACTCACGGAAAGAAAGGCCGGGCATCGTGTATGGAATGGTGCGCCGGCTCAGATCAGACTTGTTCCCTTTCCGGAGGGCAAGGAGCGAGCTGCCTGAATAAACTACCTGAAGGAGAGGAATGTCATCATAGATATTCTTTATTTCCGTGGACCAGTTCTTGTATTTGTGGATTTCATCAATATAGAGACGCTTCCCTCCTGACTTGAAGAAGCCCTGTGCCAGGTCATAGAGGGTATGCCCAGAGAAGTAGATATTATCAGCCGTGACATACAGGGTTTCTTCCAGGTTGTCAAATCTTTGGATATGCTGGAGGAGCATGGTTGACTTGCCAACGCCCTTCTGCCCCATGATGCAGACCAGACGATTATTCCAATTGATTGTATCATGGAATTCCCTGACATAGCCCATCGGTGTCAGGGAGAGTTTGAGACGAAAGGTATTGTACAATTGTTCCATAGAGGTCCATTTTTTCTGCAAATATAGCACTTTGCACTGAAAAAAGTGCAATAAAATTAAAAGATTGCACTAAAATCAGTGCAAAGATAATCACTTTATAGAAACTTCGTGACACTGTCAAATGTCCGTGTGAGACTATCTAAAAATGATGCATACGGGGTATACGAAGAAGGGACGGTCTGATGCCATCATACGGGGATTTCGCTCCCACGACCGTGTGAGGTGTGCATTTTAGCGGCACACCTCACACTCGCATTATGCCCCACAGTACCCTCAGGGGCCATTTGGATGAGTGAGGTGGTCAACGGAAAAGCACACCTCACTCAAATCACCGCCAGCATGCGCCAAAATCTTGCTTTTTGGCGCATGCTGGCGGTGATTTGCCGGTATTTTTGCGCCTAAAGGGGTAGTTTTTGGCGCATTTTCAAGCTTTAGAGACGGGCCGGCGTGCAAACCTGGTTGAAATAGCAGCCAGGTGTGTGCGTTTTCGGCCATTTTTGCTCACACCTGGTCAATTATTGCCAGGTATGCACGCCAAAGCACCCTGAGGCCGCGAAGTCTTGAGCGTGTGGGGCCCCCGCAAAACTGTTGTTTTGTGGGGTGCAGCGGCCGGTATGTAAGGCCCTCGCCGTGGTTATGGCGAGGGCCGTATCCACGTCTGGGGTCGGGGCGGAGGGTAGCAAGCGCTCATCAGAGCGCCGGCCGGGCCCGGGACTTTTCCGAAGGGAAAGACGTCGAGGGCGGAAAGGCCGAGGGGGTGTCGGGGGATGGTATCCCCCGTATTGTAAGGCCGCCCCGACGCGCTCGGCGCAGCGCGATCTGGCATGGCTCCCTTCTTTGCAGGTTTTCGCCAAACAGCTGCCGCCGCTGCAAACCTTGGCACACAAAAAAGAGGCCGACCCTTTTCAGTCGACCTCTTGTGCGATTCAAAGGTATGAATTACAGCATCATACCCATCCCGGAGGCAAACAATGTTACCTCCTTGTTCAAATCTTTGTCTGCGTGTCAGCGGGCATCGTAGACCGCCTGGAGCGTTACGGGGTCGCGGCTCCAGATGCGGAAGAACTCCCACATAAGGGCGGCGCCCGGAACGAAGTTCCAGTGCCCGAAGTTCTCCACTGCCACCACCCTTACGAGCGGATGGCCGTCAGGACCAGTCAGGTCACCTACTTCCATGGCGTGGCCCTTTGTCGTTTCAACCCTGTGGCGGTTTTCGAGCGGAAGACCGAAGATCGGATATTTTCCCAGATCGGTAGGGCCGCTGACTTCCAGGCCGTTTAGGGTCTGGTAGAGCCTCCACGCATCGGTGACGAAAGTGCCGTTGGGGATGGAAGGGTCGTTGAACGGAACGGCATCGTCGGCCGTGCCGCATATGCTGAAGTAAGGCATCAGGATCAGGCCCGATTTCTGGGCGGCTTCCGCCTTGAGGGCTTCGGGCTCCATAAAGGGGAAACCAAGGCCGATCCCGGGGACGAAAATCCCTCCGGAATGGGCTCCGACTGCCGCGAAAAGATGGCTTTTGGTAACGCCGAGCGCCGTAGCGGCGAAGCCTCCGGCGGAGAGACCCTCGCAATAGACGCGCGAGGGGTCGAGCTTGGGATATTTGGAAAGGATGGTGCGTACTGCAGCCTCGATGCCGTGGTCGCCCATATAGTCGAAGCCGGGCTTTCCCTGCCATTCGAGTTCCGCGACCATAAAGCCCTGCGAGGCGCCGAGCTCGACGAACCCGCTGGTTTCGGCCTGCGTCCTCGGGTCGTTGTTGTGGCCGTGGAGCAGAATCACGAGAGGGACGCTCCCGTCGGCGGCTCCCTCCATACACGAAGGGATGTATTCGTACCACAGGAAAGTCTGCGTCTTGTCGTTGAATCCGCCCATAGGCTGCCGGACGACTTCCCTGCGGGTGCCGAGCCTTTCCCACATCAGGTAGGGTTCCAGCTCGTAGTCGCCCCACTGGCCCAAGGTTCCGCCCATATAGCCGGTGTGGCCCAGGTTGCTGCAGCGGTAGTTGACGCTGAAAAGCTTTTCCCAGGCATCCGCGAAAGTCTCCGCGAAACTGCTGGGCCGGGTGTTGACCACGACCTGGAGGAGGGGTTCGGTCTCGTTGCGGTAGGTTTTTGTGCTGCCGGATTTTTCCGCAAGGACCGCTTTGTCCCGCGAAATATATGCCCCAGCCGTCTTGGCCGCATTCTTCCCGGCTATGTAAGCCGGCACCGTCGACTTGCCGCCCGCCTTGGTCACCGCCTTGCCGCCGTAGCAGAAGATGCCTGCGACTTCGGATGCGACAGGGGCGATGCATTCGCTGACGAAATCGGCGCCGCTGCCTATCCCAACCACCTTGAGGTTGACAAACACCCTGATTTTTTCGAAGGTGGCCTTGTACAGGGCAAAATCTGAGACGGGGTCATAGGTTTTGCCGTTCGTCGGGCTGAACACTATCACCATACCGGCGTAGTCTTTGAGGGCATCGTTGAGCCCCATCCCGTCCACGGTCTCTTCGGCCTGGGCGGCCGTGCAGGGTCCGTCTGTCCAGATGAACCAGACTGGAGCCATATGGCCAAGCCTGGCGTCATAGTCGGGCGCCGCAGACCCATAGTACATCTTAACATTGTCAGGAAGCTGGGGGTTGGGGGCGAAGGTTATCCTGGCGGATGCCCACATGCAGGATGCCAGGCACATAAGGGAAAGAAGCAGTCGTTTCATCATTGCAGTGAAATTAGGGACATTTTTGCCGCCGTTTTCCTGTCATTGCCGGTCCGTCAGGGACTCCGCATCGGCGGCGCGTTTGCGCGTCAGCGACATATTCACGCTCGAAACCGCTCCCAGCACGACAAGCATCAGGGAGCGGCTTTCGTGTGTGAGGGTCGCGAAGAGAATGCCGGCTTCCCAGCCGAATCCGTAGATCTGCGACAGTGCAAGGGCGATTATATAATGATATGCGCCCACTCCGCCGGGGACCGGGATCAGCGACGCGACGTTGCCGATCGCCGAGATGAAGAGCGCGTCGGCGAAGGTGAGTCCGCTCAGCTCGGGCATCGCCCAGAACACGCACTGGCACATAGCCACATAGAAGAACCAGATGGCTATGGTGTAGGCCATGAAGCGCCACTTGTGCTTGATAGCCCCGAAGGTCTTGAAGCCGTCCAGGATGCCGATTATCCATCCTGCGAGTTTGCCGAAGAACTTGCTGCGGTCGCGAAGCTTGAAAATCAGATAGACGAAAACGCCCAGTGCGACGACAGTCACGCCGAGGATGATCCAGAGGCTGGCCGTCATCCGGCCGGCCGCCGGCTTGAGCAGCGCGTCGCGCATAAATCCTCCGATAGCATCGTTCTTGAACACTACCGCAAGGACCGCGACTACTATCACCATAACTACATCCCAGGTCCTCTCCATAAGGGTGGTACCGAAGACCTTGTCGTAAGTGGCGAGTTTGGTGGTGACTCCGGCGCAGCGCACGAATTCTCCGCTGCCGGGGACGGCGAGATAACTGAGGCTGCCCACGTTGGACGAATCCCAGACGGTAAGCAACTTCGTCGACGGGTCGAGCGGCAGGAGCATATCCTTCCACCTCAGGGCACGTATGGCAATGGCTATGACGCAGGCCAGGGCGGACAGTCCGACTCCCCACCATTTCACCGTGTGGAGATTGTCCACAAACACTTTCCAGTCGATGCCGCGGACCGCAAGCCAGATAAGCAGTGCTGCCACGCCGAGCAGGAGAACATACTCGAGTATTTTCAGCGATTTTTTTGCCATAGGTCGGCAAAGATACACATATTTTAATTAAATTTGTATGTAACAGGCAAACGTATGAAATCCATCCTTGGTATCGGCAATGCCCTCACGGACATTCTCGCAGTCCTACCGGACGACTCACTACTCCAGAAGTTCCACCTCCCCAAAGGCAGCATGCAGCATGTTGACATGGAGACCGGCGACCTGATCTGGCAAGCCCTGAAGCCCCTCGGCGTCAAATATGTAGCCGGCGGCAGCGCGGCCAACACCATCACCTGCACCGCAATTTTCGGCATGCCGTCTTCGTTTATCGGCAAGATCGGGGAAGACGAGCTCGGTCTGCTCTTTAAGAGCGATCAGGAACAGTACGGGGTCCATACCATGCTCCTCAAGAGCGATAAATCCAGCGGCCGTTCGATGGTCTTCGTCAGCGGCGGTAATGCCGAGAGGACCTTCGCCGTCTACCTCGGTGCCGCGCTGGACCTTGTCCCGGAAGACCTGAAGCCCGAGTATTTCGAGGGCCATGATTATTTCCATATCGAAGGCTATCTGGTCCAGAATCAGGCCCTTATCCGCAGGGCGGTCGAATTGGCGCACTCCGCAGGATGTATTATCTCGCTCGACATGGCCTCATACAATGTAGTCGAGAGCAACGAAGCCTTCCTCCACGATATCGTAGACCGCTATGTAGACATCGTCTTCGCGAACGAAACGGAAGCCCGCGCGTTTACTAAACTGCCGGACGCCCAGGCCTCGCTGGACGAGATTTCGAAGCACTGCCGGATCGCCGTGGTCAAGGTCGGTAAGGACGGCTCGTACGTCAAGTCGGGCGATGAGCAGCATTTCATAGCCCCATGGCCGGCCGATCCCGTGGACGCAACCGGCGCCGGAGATACCTATGCCGCCGG
Organism: uncultured Bacteroidales bacterium; assembly: GCA_905234775.1. The sequence continues at coordinate 27,940 of CAJOJC010000003.1, forward strand.
CTTCCTGTATGCCCATTCGCTCGGGATGCCCCTTCGCGTTTGCGGCGAGATAGGCTCCATCATCGCGGCTAAAGTAGTTGAGGTAGTCGGAACTAAGATCGATATCCCGCGCTGGAGAGACGCAAAGAAAGAAATACGCGAACTTATCGCCGCCAATACTAAATGAATCCCCTTGTCAGCATAGCCCGTTTCCTTGCCCTTGGAATCCACAAATCCAAGGTCCCTACCGGTTTTACGCCCCTCTCGAAGGTGCGCGTGGCTGCCGTAATGCTTGATGCTGAAGGAAAGGATGCCCAATCGCTGGTAGACTCTGTGAATAAGTACTTTTCCGGGAAGGGGATAAGGGCCGAGATTTTCGCTCTCAGTCGGGAGAAGAAACCTGCTGCGCTGAAAGGAGCCTATATGCTTGGGCGCCGCAATGTGAATTGGTTCGGAAAGCCCCGCAAGAACAAGAGAACTCCGAGGGTAGATCTTGGCGAGCAGCTTTTCATCAATCTGCTTCCGTCCGATAACTTTACGGCGCAATTCTGTGCGGCAGCCTCCGAGGCAGTCTTCAAGATAGGCTGCGCCTCCTCGTCAAAGGGAATCTACGACATCTTTGTCGATTCCGAGGGCCACGCCCCTTCTGCTATCTTCGCCCAGATGGTCGGTCTTCTTGACACCGTGAAGTAAGCGCGTGTTTCGCAACTCTCTCATTGATAGTGATTTACGAAAAACGATGTATCTTTTTTGAGATACATCGTTTTCGATAACGGGCTAATAATCAAGGCGTTGCGAAACACGCCTTTGATTACTAGAACGGAAGATCGTCTGCGGGGATGTCTTCGACCGGAGCCTGGGCCGCGGCGGGTGCGGCGGCTGCGGGGGCTGAGTACGCCGGCTGGGCGGGAGCGCTGTAGGAGGGCTGGGCAGGCCCGCTCTGAGCGGGAGCGGAGTAGCCGCCCTGAGGCGCCGCGGCCTCGCCGTCTTCACGCCTTCCGAGAAGCTGAAGAGTATCCACCTGAATTTCCGTAGTGTACTTCTTCACGCCCTGGGGGTCTGTGTAGCTACGCGTACGGAGTCTTCCTTCGATATATAACTGGGTTCCTTTGTGGACGAACCGTTCTGCAACATCGGCGTTGGCGCGCCAGCAGACGATGTTGTGCCATTCAGTGTTTTCGCGAAGTTCTCCATTGCGGTCTTTGTAGCGCTCGCTGGTAGCGAGTGTGAATGTAGCGACTTTAGTGCCGCTTTGAGAGTTTCCATCGAGGTAACGTACTTCCGGGTCTCTTCCAACGTTACCGATCAGCATTACTTTGTTAAGTGACATAATAATTATTGGTTAACGCTCCGGCACCGCGCCGAAGCTATCGTGCAAGTTAGCAATTTTTCCTATATTTGCCGCAGTTTATGCTGAAGAATTATATAATCGTTTTCCTTATCTCGATGGTTCCGCTGGTGGAGCTCAGGCTCGCCATCCCCTATGCCGTAGGCGTTGGTCTTCCGCTGGTCCCGTCGATTATTATTGCCGTCGTAGGCAACATGCTCCCCGTCCCCTTCATTTTCTTCTTCGCCCGTAAGGTGCTGGAGTGGGGTCAGGACAAAAAGCTCATCGGAGGCTTCTGCCGCTGGTGTATCAATAAGGGAGTGAAGGGAAGCGACAAACTCCAAAAAAAGGGCAATGCGGGTCTTTATATCGCACTGCTCCTTTTCGTTGGAATTCCGCTCCCGGGTACGGGCGCCTGGACCGGCACTCTCGCCGCGAGTTTCCTCAATATGGACTTCAAGAAGAGCGTAATAGCGGTAATGGCTGGAGTTCTCCTCGCCGGAGCTATAATGCTCGCTCTGTCTCTTGGAGTCTTCGGGGCTATTGATTTTCTGAAGGCGTAGTTTCTTCTTCCTTCTTAATATTAGGCAGCTCGAGACCGTAGTTCTTCTTACGGTTTTCGATCTTCAGGGCTATGCTGAACAGGAAGGCCAGTACGCCGAAGCTCGAGAAGACTATCATAGGGATAGTGTAGCCGCCGGTGCTCTCGCGGAGTGAACCGATAAGGGCGGGAACGAGGCAGAGGCCGATGTTCTGGACCCAGAAGATAAGGCAGTAGGCGCTTCCCAGAATCTTTTCATCGATAATCTTAGGTACTGAAGGCCAAAGGGCCGCCGGCACCAGCGAGAAGCTGACTCCGAGTGTAACGATAAGAATCAGCGCGAGGGTCTTGCTGGGGAAGATAGGAAGCAGGAAAGCGAAGCTGAGGTGGCAGACTATCATGATAACAGCGCCGAGCATCAACATCGATGCGCCCTTTCCTACTCGGTCGAGGAAGATTCCCAGAAGGGGAGTAAGGGCCATCGCGAGGATGGGGAACACGCTGAACAGACGGGCTGCGGAGTCGAGATCGATTCCAAGGGTCTCCTCAAGGAAGTTGGGAGCATAACGCTGGAACGGGAAAATAGCGCTGTAGTAAAGAACGCAGAGAAGGGCCACGATCCAGAACATCTTGCTCTTGAAGATCGCTCCAAGGTCGCTGACATGGAACTCGTCTTCGGGTGACTTCTCTTCGGTAGCCATCCCGGCCGCAACGAGCTGTTTGTCGAACTTCGTATCCATGAAGGCGAAGATGATGAAGTTGATGAGGCCGATGCAGAGCAGGGCGCCGCAGAAGCCCATCGGAGCCATCACCGAGCCGCCGAACTTGGAGGAGATAAGCGGAGAGATCCACATCACGGCGAACACTCCGAGGCGGGCGATAGCCATCTCGAGGCCCATCGCGAGCGCCATCTCCTTACCCTTGAACCACTTCGCAAGGATCTTCGAAACATTTGTTCCTTCCATCTCGCAGCCGCAGCCGAAGATCATGAAGCCGAGGGCGGCGAGCTTCGCGCTTGCGGGCATCTCGACCCACCAGCCGTTCAGCCAGCCGGCGAAGGCGGTAGTCTGGAACCAGTCGCTTACGGCGATGAACTTGATTCCGGCGCCGAAAACCATCAGGCCTGCGGAAAGGATACCGGAGAAGCGTACTCCCAGCTTATCCAGAATGATTCCGGCAAGGATGAGGAAGCCGCACACGGTAAGGATGTACTCCGATGCTGCGTATTTGCCGAACACTGAGCTGCTCCAACCGAGGTTGCTCTCTACCAGTGATTTAAGCGGGGACATCACGTCCACGAACATGTAGGCGAAGAACATCATCAACGCCACGAGAATAAGGACCGACCACCTCGCAACGGGGTTGTCGTTCATCAGTTTCTGTACTTTTTCTGACATATTGAAGGATTATTTGATTTCAACCAACAGAGTGCTAAGATACTCCCTTTTGGGCGAAAAGTCAAAATAATGTGTTACATTTGTACTTCGATGGACCGCATACTGGACAGCATCAACTCCCCGGCAGACATCAAGTCGCTGGATATGGATGGACTCAGACAACTCTGCTCTGAGCTCCGCTCATATATGATAGAAGTGTGTGCGGAACACCCCGGACATCTCGCTTCGAGTCTCGGAGCTGTCGAACTCATCGTAGGCCTTCACTACGTCTACGACGCCCCCAAGGATAAACTTATCTTCGATGTAGGCCACCAAGCCTATGCCCATAAAATACTTACAGGCCGTAAGGAAGCGTTCAAGCGCCTCCGCACAAGCGAGGGCGTGAGCGGCTTCCCGAAGATGAGCGAGAGCGAGTACGACGCCTTCGGCGTAGGACACGCCTCGAACTCGGTAAGCGCCGCCCTCGGCTACGCGGAGGCATTCGCCCTCCAGGGCTCTGACGCCCACAGCGTAGCGCTGATAGGCGACGGCGCCCTCTCGGGCGGTATGGCCTTCGAAGCCCTGAACAACGCCGGAACCAGCAAAGCCAATATCCTCATCGTCCTGAACGACAACAACCAGTCTATCGACAAGGCGATAGGCGGCCTCCATCAGAGCCTCTTCCGCGTGACCTCCAGCGGAAAGTACAATACCTTCAAGGACAGGGTCTGGAATCGTCTGGGAGACCGTCGGATCAGGCGCTTCCTCCAGCGGTGGATCCGCTCGCTGAAGTCGTGGATCGTCAAGCGCATGGGCGGAGATATCTTCGAATCGCTCGGGCTGCGCTACTTCGGCCCCATCAGCGGAAACGACATCGAGCAGGTGGTGACCAGCCTCCGCAAGATGAAGAGAATCCATGGCCCCGTCGTGCTCCACTGCATCACCAGCAAAGGCAGCGGCTTCGCCCCGGCGGAGGACGACCCCCGCGTCTGGCATGCCCCCGGAAAATTCGATCCCGAGACGGGGGAGAGGAAGGTTGCCTCGAACAGGCCCGACCGTTTCCAGGACATCTTCGGCGAGGTCCTCTGCGAGCTCGCGGAAAAAGACGCCCGGATAGTCGGCATCACCCCCGCGATGGCCAGCGGCTGCGGCATGAACAAGTTCGCGGACCGTTTCCCCGACCGCTTTTTCGATGTTGGAATCGAGGAAGAGCATGCGGTCACATTCTCCGCGGGTCTTGCGGCCGGCGGGATGCGCCCGTTCTGCAACATCTACTCGACCTTCGCCCAGCGCGCGTATGACCAGATAATCCACGACGTGGCCCTCCAG
>CAJOJC010000004.1:0-36992 GCA_905234775.1 uncultured Bacteroidales bacterium
CGCAGAGAAGAAGCGCTGGGACGGCGCCAAGATCAGCGACCCTACCCGCGGAATCAAAGCCAACTGCACCATCCTCTTCACCAAGGACGGCATGCTTCAAGTTTCAGGAAAGGTAATGGGTATCGGCGAGACTCACCTCTGGAAACCGATAAGCGAATAATACTCTTCCGGCAGCCTCGATAAGACGGGCGAAAGGAAAGAGAGGATCTGGAGGCGGCGGGCCTGCTCTAAGGGAATACCCCTGGAGCGCATATAGAACAGCTCGTCTTCCGACAGATATCCGATGGCAGCTCCGTGTGAGCAGACCACATCATCAGCGTAAATCTCAAGCTGAGGGTCGGTCTCCACACGGGCTCCTTCGTTTAAGAGCAGCGTGTTACAAGATTGATAGGCCTCCGTTTTCTGGGCGTCCTGCTGAACATAGATAAGGCCGTTGAAGCTTACCTGTGACTGCCCGTCGGCCACTCCCCTGAAGAGCTGGTTCGAGCGGCAGGAGCCGCTCAAATGGCGGACGAGAGTGCGGATTCGGACGGTATCGCTGCCTGCGGGAACGAACACCCCGGCCAGATCCAGGTCCGCGCCGGGTCCCGTGAGTTCGGCCGTGAAATCGATATCGGCCGACACTCCCTGAGGCACGACTATAGTCAGCCGGAGGCTTTCTCCTGCCCCAAGCACCACCTTGCGCGGTAGCTCGTCCCTGCCTATGACAACTATCCTATCCATCTATTCCTTCGAATCCTTCGGCTTCGATACGGTCTGCAAGTTCCTTCCCGCCGGTCTTGACGATAACGCCGTCCTTCAGGACATGGACTACGTCCGGGACTATATATTCCAGCAGTTTATGATAATGCGTGATGATGATTGAAGACGTCTGAGGGGTCTTCAGAGAGTTCACGCCGTCTGCTACTATCTTCAATGCGTCTACATCGAGACCACTGTCGGTTTCATCCAAAATCGAGAGCACGGGCTCGAGCATGGCCATCTGAAAGATCTCGCCGCGCTTCTTCTCGCCGCCCGAAAAGCCGACGTTCACTTCGCGCTTCGCGAACTCAGGTTTCATTTTCAAAAGCGCCATCTTCTGTTTCATCAGCGCGAGGAACTCGCCCGCGCTGAGCTCGGGCAGCCCGGCGGCCTTTCGGCGAGCGGACACGGCCGCCTTAAGGAAATTGGTCATCGAGACCCCGGGGATCTCGATCGGATATTGGAAGCTCAGGAAAAGGCCCGCCCATGAGCGCTCCTCCGGGCTCATCGCGAGCAGGTCGGCTCCCGCAAAGCGTACGCTGCCGGCGGTGACTTCATAGCCAGGACGGCCGGTAAGAACTGCGCTGAGGGTGGATTTGCCCGCGCCGTTGGGGCCCATCACTGCGTGGACCTCGCCGCGGCGGATCTGCAGGTCGACGCCATGGAGAATTTCCTTGCCCTCAACACTGGCGTGAAGGCCCTTGATATCGAGTAGTACTTCGTTCATAATCATCCTATTGACCCTTCGAGGGATACCGATAAAAGTTTCTGGGCTTCGACCGCGAATTCCATCGGAAGACGGCTGAGGACTTCCTTCGCATAGCCGTTGACAATGAGGCCTACCGCTTCTTCGGGGGCTATTCCCCTCTGATTGCAGTAGAACAGCTGGTCTTCGCTTATCTTGGAGGTAGTAGCTTCGTGTTCGACGATGGCGCCTGGGCAGGCGTTCTGGATTACCGGGAAGGTATGAGCTCCGCAAAGCGATCCGATAAGGAGCGAGTCACACTGCGAGTAGTTCCTCGCGCCGGCGGCGCCCGAATTCATACGGACAAGTCCGCGGTATGAATTCTGGCTATGCCCGGCGCTGATGCCCTTCGAGACGATGCGGCTCTTTGTCCCGCGTCCGAGGTGAATCATCTTCGTCCCGGTGTCAGCCTGCTGATAGTTGTTGGTAAGCGCGACGCTATAGAACTCCGAAGAGCTATTGTCGCCCTTAAGTATGGTGGACGGGTATTTCCATGTAATTGCCGAGCCGGTCTCCACCTGCGTCCAGCTGAGATGGGCCCCCTCGCCACGGCAAATGCCGCGTTTTGTGACGAGATTCAGGATCCCTCCGCGACCATTTTCGTCACCGGGATACCAGTTCTGGACCGTACTGTAGCGGACGTCCGCGCCAGCTTCGACAATTATTTCGACGACTGCGGCGTGGAGCTGATGCTCATCTCGCATAGGGGCTGTACAACCTTCCATATAGCTGACCTGCGAGCCTTCGTCTGCCACGATGAGCGTGCGCTCGAACTGGCCCGTACCGCTCGCATTGATTCGGAAGTAGCTGGACAAGTCCATGGGGCACTTCACGCCCTTGGGGATATAGCAGAACGAGCCGTCGGAGAAGACAGCGCTATTAAGCGCCGCGTAGAAATTATCTCCCGACGGGACTACCGTCGCAAGGTACTTGCGGACGAGGTCCGGGTGTTCGCGCACCGCCTCCGAGAACGAGCAGAAGATAATACCCTTCTCCGCGAGGACTTTCCTGAAGGTAGTCGTAACGCTGACGCTGTCGAACACCGCGTCCACGGCGACCTTCGACTTCACCCCAGCCAAGACTTCCCTCTCGCTGAGCGGGATCCCCAACTTATCGAAGGTCTCCTGCAGCGCAGGGTCTATCTCCTTCGGGCGCTCGGAGTCCTTCTTCGGGGCAGCGTAATAAATAATATCCTGGAAATCTATTTCCGGCAGATCCAGATGTCCCCATGTAGGAGGCGTCATCTTCTGCCACTTGCGGAAAGCGTCCAGACGGAACTCCAGCAGCCATTCGGGCTCGCCCTTGATAGACGAAATCTGACGGATGATCTGCTCGGAGAGGCCTTTCGGCACATACTCCTGCTCGACATCCGTCACAAACCCCTCCTTATACTGCTTGGAGGTTATTTCCTTCAACGCTTCGTCCATTGAGATACAAATATAATGAAAAATCGGATACCCCCTATCCGGCGACCCTAGCCACCCTCGGTCTGATAGAGGGAGGGGCCCACGAAGTGGGAGGGTGAGCGGTGCGGATGCACCGCGAAGGTCGCAGGAAGGGGGTATCCGATTTTTCTACTCGGGGAATTGTTTGGATTTCAGCGGCGAATTGACTCCCAATTCTTCCCAGGCCGCGTCGGCGCCGGCTTTAATCTTCTTCCAGTGCTGGAAGTTGGAGATGTGGCAAAGGTCGAAGACCATACATCCGTCTGTCTTTGTAAGGCAAAGCTTTACTGCTGACTCTACGTCGAACTTTTGGGAGGCAACCGAGAAGGTTCCCCACATAGGGCAATCTCCCTTCAGGATTTGCTTGGACACATTGATCGAGTACTCGATAGTATCACTTCCCGAATAGCCGGAAACCTTGCTGTAGTAGGCGCCGAGCTGGAAATAATCCAGCTGATCAGCGTAACCGGTAGTGTGGTAAGTCTTGGTAGCCCACCAGTAGCTGTCTACCAGGGTGTACTTCGAACTTCCCCAGTTCTGGCCGGTGTGGGGCAGCGGGTACCAGGCAGCGGCCCAGACCGAAAGGTCGGCATCCGGGCGCACGGCCTTGACTGCCGAACGGCACTCGGCAACTACGTCGTGGATCACCTTGGCCCTCCACTCTATCCACTGATTGAACAGCGGACCGGGAGTAAAGTCTCCCTTCTTTGTCTCGGGAGTCTTATAGTAGTAAATATCATTCGGCCAATTATCGACCGGCTTGCCGATGTAATCCTCGAAAGCAGACCTTGAATAATCCGAGAAGTCGCTGTTGTAATCCATATAACGGCAGTAGTCCAGAACAAAGCCGTCCAGGGCCGCATACTTCGGATTGGAGAACATCTCGGTCAACATCCTCTTGACATAGGCTACGGTCTTCGGGTGAGCCGGGTTTATTGCGCCGAACTCGCCGGTCTCGCTGATTTTGTGGAGTCCGTCGGGAAGGTATTCGACGCACTCGAGTTCCTTGAAATAATCGTCGTCGAACAAAGCCCCATACCGACGGGAGTTCTCGCCCATCACCATTACGGAAGCCGATGCCTCGACCCTCATCCCAAGCTCTTTTGCCGTCTGCAGAATAAACTCCAGATAGTCGTAGTCCCTCTCAACGGTAGTCCCTCCCAGGGTCACGCAGGGCTGCAGGAACTCGCTCTCATAAAGAGCACGGCCATTCCCAGGCTTTACGCCCACAACTATTCCGTTGATCCCATAGCTCTTTGCCTTCTTGAGGATGGCCTTGATGTCCTTTTTCTGCGCGAAGCGCTGAAAATTAGCCGAGGCATCTATCCACATCACAAGCGGCTTCTCGCGAACCGTATCGCCAGGGGCAATATAGTTCGAATCAACAGGGTCAACGATTGTCGTGTCCGGCTTATGGATGGTGTCGTTGGGGTCAACATCTATCGGAGTCGGTTTCACGGTTGGCTTGCCGCAACTGAAAACCAGCGCGACGGCAAGAAGGACATAAACTATCTTGTTTCTCATCATTTAACTTTTCTTCCCTCTGCGCGGGCGATACCCCTTTTCAGGGCGTCCCAAGCCTGAGGTTTGCCGAAGGTATGGCACATATCGAAGGCCATCATTCCTTCGGACTGAGTAAGGCAGACGTATGCGGCGTCGGCCAGATCGATAGGGTTGCAAATCTGGAACGAGCCAACCATCTTGCAGGCACCGGCCACATCGCGGTTGGAGCGCATCATCGCATACTCCATCGACTCGGGGTCATTGATATCCCACACCTTCAGGAGGTAGGCCCCGGTCATAAAGACATCCAGGTTCTCCGCCATTCCAGTCTCGCCATAGTCGGGCGCGGCCCAGTCGAACTCCTTCCAATAATCGGCTTTCTTCGAAGCCCAGTTCTGGCCGTTGCCATAAAGGGCATGGAGCCAGCTGCCTGCCCAATACTCGAGTTCCACCTTCGGGTAGTTTTCGTCTTTCCAGGCCTTGACCTTACCTACAAAGTCGGAAATGATCTGGGAGCGGAACTTCCACCACTGCTTGTAGAACTTTCCGGGTATGCGGCTGCCGTCTGCAGCATATGAGAACACGTCCTCGGGCCAGCGCTCGAGCGGCATTCCCACATACTTCTCGAAGGCCGCGCGCGTCTCGGGCGAGAAATCCGCCTGGGCGCTCGGGAAACGGCAATAATCAAGGGCAAAACCATCCAGATCGCAGCTCTCGAAGATAGTCTTGATGTTCTGCATCGCTATCTCCTGAGCCTGCGGAAGCAGCGGGTTCATAAAAGCCGCCACTTCGGTCTTCATATCCTCAATCTTCTTGAATCCCTCCGGAGTATACATCGTACAGGTAAGCCTGCTGATCGCTGGATCGTCATAGACAAGACCGCGATGCCAGTAAGGCGAACCTGCCGGGAAAATAGTTGCGGCGATAGAGACTTTCATCCCACGCTTATGAGCTTCCTCGATAAACATCTGGACATTGTCCAGGTACATAATTCCGTCACATCCCCTGACATCCAGAACAGCCCAGTTGAAACCGGTGTCCTTACATTTGTCGAGGTAGTAGACTACTGAATCGCGGGTGGAGAGCCGGGCGTGGTTGTCTATCGCCATCCACATATACTTAGGCTTCTCTGCGCCGCCCTGAGGGGCGCAGGAAGCCAGAAGCATAAGTGCGGAAAATAAGCCGAAAAATATTTTTTTCATTCAGGCCTAGAGTACCGTGGTAACGATATCGTATGCGAGAACTGCAGAAGACTGAGCCGCATAGACGACGTGGCCGGTTCCGGTTGCAGGATCGTAGACGTATGCGCAGCAAGGATAGCACTGTGCGGCATCGTCGATACGGTCTGTAGGAAGCAGGTAGTTAGCCTCGTACTCGTCTACTTCGTCGGTCTCAGGATCATCCTCAACGATGTTCTCTGCCTTCTGGATAGTAATCCAGTTGCAAGGCCAGGAACCGGAGCAGGCGATGATACACTTCTCTCCGTTGTACTTGAATGCGCGGACGTGGCCGGTAGAGAAGTTGCCATAGTTGTAGAGGCGGCCTTCGCTGTCCCAGATGGTCCAGTTGACCTGGCCGTAGAGAGGAAGTTCCTCGGCAGATCCGTTCAGAACGCTTGAGAGGCTCTCATAGACATAGAATGCGGAAGAAGCGTTGCCGATTTCGCCGTACTCTGCTGCTGCGAGGGAATCCCAGCAGACGAAGCCGTCCTCAGGATCTGCGGAGAAGAACGAAAGGAGCTGGCCCCAGCAGCCGTCGTTACCGGGATGCTGGATGAACGGTCCGTTCCAGGAAGCAGCGGACTTGCCGTCTTCGCCCCAATACTTACCGCCCTTGAATACGAGGACGTGGTGCATCTGAGGAACTGCAGCACCGGTACGGAAAGCAAGGATGAAGTCACCCTTTACATCTCCGGAAACGGACATATAGTTGCAGCCATACTCGAAGGAATATATCTTGGTAGGAGCCTTGTCCCATCCGTCGAGCCAGGCCCAGGTCTCGGTGATAACTCCCGGATCGCCGGAGGCGTATGTTCCATTGTACTCAACGAAAGCTACCAGGACACCATTCTCATCATTACTCATAGCGCCGAGCTGTCCCGAATAAACATCGAAACCAGGGATACCTTCTACGTTAAGAGTTCCGACATTGTTTCCTTCAAGATCATAGACGTTGAAATCGGAAGTTGCGAAATGTTCGCGGTCTACGAAGCTGATACCACACATATTGGAAGTAGAAGCTGCAAGGCCCATCTGACCATAGGTCTTGGACCACTTCTTCTCAACCTTTACGGAAACCTCTGCCGCTGCAGCATAAACGGTATAGACATTGGTTGTCTCTCCGTCCTCTGCGGTAACGGTAAACTCTACTCCACCCTCTCCGGTATAGTCGCGGGCGACTGTAGGGTCAGGGCTGATGGTAGCCTTGTCGGAAATCTTAACCTCTGCAGTAGCTGCGGTAAGGGCAGCGAACTGGTTGGGCATGTAAGAAAGCTCGATGGTCTTGTCTGTCTGATCGATAAAGCCTTCGATTTCGAAATCACCGGCCGTGACGGTGAAGGCGGTAAGACGACACTCGGTGCTCTTTACTTCGGGCTCCGGAGTCTCTCCACCATTGTCCGGTTTCTCCTCCGGACCACATGAAGCAAGCATGCCGATAAAGGCTAATGCTGCAAGAAATAATTTTGTCGTTTTCATAATAGAATTGGTTGTTGGTTATTTTTCAATTTTAGCTGTCAGGTGATAATCTTTCGTTCTTCCCGTCATCTTTGCGGTAACGGTAAGTTCTATTCCCTCGGTGATGTCGTGGATGCCGTAAAGGGTACGGTCTACGTCCTTTCCGAGTTCTTTGGTAACCTTAATATAGGCGTCCAGGCCCACATTCGCCCTCAGTTTTACCGCGGTAAGATCTATGTCCTTACGGCTGGCTTTGGGGATAGTGAACTCGATAGTACCTGCGTCCTGATTGATAACTCCGGAGAATTTGTCGGACTTTTCCTTGCCGGTGGCATCTTTCTGCGTAGTGCAGATATAGATGGCGCTGATGTTGGCGTTGTCGTGGACGAAATCCTCATCGGGCTTGGCACACGAGGAGGCGCCCAGCATAAGGGCAGCCACCGCTGTTATTGCTATTAATATCCTTTTCATTGCTGTTCGTCTTTTACCATCCGGGGTTGTTGTCAGTAAGATCAATCGCTCCGTTGTTGTTGATTTCTGTCAGAGGGAGCGAGAATGCGTAGTAACTCTCAAGGAAGGTGTGGATCTTCCCGGCGCCGTCGCAGTTGACCTGCTTGTAGGTAAGGGTTCCGTCGGTGTTCTTTGTAATCCAACAGCCGTGGAAGTTCTTCTGGTTGATAACGTCTACCGCGTCTTTCCAGCGGCGGAGATCCCAGAAGCGCTGGCCCTCGCCCGCGAGTTCGACCATCCTTTCGTGTTTGATGTCGGCCATCACGGTATCGAGGTCTGCTCCACCCTTGTCGGGCAGTGCTACCCTGCTGCGGATGCGGTTGAGCTGGATGTTTGCGTTTACGAAGTCTCCCTTCTGAGCATAGGCCTCGGCCTTGTTGAGCACGACCTCAGCGAAGCGCATCGCGATAGCGAAGTGGTCGCTGCCGTACTTCTCCCAGCCGGTCTGGTTCTCGGTGATGAACTTCTTGAGGTAGTAGCCCGTAACGGTTGAACCCGCTGCGCCGGAGGTGTTGAACTCCACGATCTTGTCCTTACCGTCCTTGAACACGGTAGTATCCGCACTGACGAAGGTCTCGATCTTGCGGCCTTCCCAGTCTGCGCCGTTGAAGAGGATGCTCGCGTAGAAACGGGGCTCGCGGCCGGTGTATGGATCCGCGCCGTGGGTAGTCCAGTCAAACGGAGTTCCATCTGCCATCTCGTAGCTGTCTACGAGCTCGGAGGTGGGACCGAAGACGGCATAGACGTTCGCGCCCGGGTGTTTGCCGTCAGATGCTCCATCGCCCAGAGGGCGGAAGAAGACGTCGGCGCGGTGAGTCAGCTTGTTCTGGACGAACTCGAAGGTGAGGAGGTGTTCGGGGCTGTCTATGTCCGCGAAAATGTTCTCATAGCTCGTGTCGAGAGTCCCGCCGTAGGCTTCGCAGGAGTCAGCAGCCTCGATGACGAGATCCCAACGCTGGGCGTAGAGAGCTGCGGTCGAAAGCAGGCCCCATGCATAGGCGCGCGTGATGCGCCCGCGAGGCTGATTCTTGCGGATGTTGCTGCCCGCTTCGCGAAGGTCGGCTTCGATGAAGTCCCAGACCTCGTCCGGGGTTGCGAGCGCCTTATCGTTCTGTTCGGGGCCGTCTACAGCGTCACGGATGACACACTTGCCGTAGATTTTCATCAGTTTGAAGTAGATGTAGGCGCGCAGACACTTCATCTCGGCCGAACGGGTCTGTACATAGTCCGGGCTCAGAGAAGCTCCGTAAGTAGGGACGTCGCGAAGGAACTCGTTGCAGCGGCGGATACGGGTATAACAGTCGCTCCAACACTCGAACACGCCCGCGTTCTGGCCGTTCCAGGGGCCCTGGCAGAAGCCGGAATTGTACGGGTGGTTATACTGGTTCCAGGAGTTGGATTTGATAAGGTCTGAATAGGCGTCCCAGAAGGTGGCGCAGTTGCTGTCGCCGCCTACCGTACCCTGGTTCTCTTTTACGAAGTTGTAGATGCCGAGAAGATAACGGTCTGCGTTAGCTTCGCTGGACCACACCGCACCAGGCGAGTAGCGGTCCGACGGCTCGATATCGAGGGCTTCGCCAAGCCAGTCCTTGCAGGAGGTAAGGGCAAGCGCTGCGGCCGCCACTATGATTGCTTTTGTAATTATGCTGTATCTCATTGCTTTGTCCTCCTTTTTAGAATGTTACCTTGGCTCCGAGGCTGATCGTCCTCTGCTGAGGATAGTAGCCGTTGTTGATACCTGGATTCTCGGGGTCGATGTATTTGAACGACGAGAAAGTAAGAAGGTTGGTTCCGGCAAGGAACACCCTGCAGCTCGAGATAGGCATCTTCTCGAACCACTTCGACGGGAAGTCATAGGCGAGCTGGGCGTTCTTCACTCGGAGGTAAGAACCGTCGCGCACCCACCAGTCGGAGAGCCAGGCGTTGTTGGCATTCGTACTGGCGGACAGGCGGGGATAATGTGCTCCGGTATTTTCAGGAGTCCAGGCATCCTCTACAAGGTAGCGCAGGGTATTTCCGCCGCCGTAGAAGGCGCGGGTATACATAGTGTTATCCATGTTGCCGTTGGCCCATGTTCCGCAAAGGACGTAGTCGCAGAGGGTCGCGCCCTGGAGGAGCATGCTCAGCGACAGGCCCTTGTAGGCAACGTCGAAGTTGAGCGAGAAGGTCATCTCAGGGGTACTGGAGCGGCCGATCTTTACGAAGTCTTCGGTCGAGCTGATCTTTCCGTCGCCGTTGACGTCCTGATACTTGATAGCTCCAACTTCGGTATAGCCGGTAGGTGCGGTAGGAGCCTCGTCAACTTCTTCCTGAGTCTGGAAGAGGCCGAGGGCATGGAAACCATAGTACGAACCCATCGGCTGGCCGAGTTGGGCGCGGTAAGACGGGTAGGAGTCGGACAGACGCCTGGAGATAAGCTTGTTGCGTGACCAGCCAAGGATGCCGGTTACTGTATAGCTCCATCCGCTCGCGAAAGCATCTCCCCAGCTGACGGTCATATCGAAACCGCGGTTGTCTACCTTACCGGTATTCATCCATACGGGATTGTTACCGCCGAGCGAAGGGGCATAGAAGCCTGTGTCGTCGTACTCGAGAATTCGGGATGTAAGCTTGTAGAAGACGTCCAGTTCTACGGACAGCCTGTTGCCGAAGGCCCTCATTTCATAACCAACGTTGTAGGTGTTGGTGCGTGACCAGGTAAGGTTGTCATAAACGTAGTTGGAAGTGTAGTAGATCGAAGTCGGCGAGCCGTTGATATAGAGAGTAGTATTCGGCGAAGTCGATCTGTAGGTCTGCATATAGAGATAAGCCTCGGTATCGTCGCGGCCGAGAATACCGGCGGATGCGCGGAGCTTCAGGAAGTTCAGCCAGGAAAGGTCCTGCATCCACTCTTCCTCGGAGATCACCCAACCGAGAGCCAGGGACGGGAAGTAACCCCATCTGTTCTCAGGGGCGAACTTGTAGGAGGCGTCGGCGCGGAGCGTCGCCTCGGCGAGGTAGCGCTTGTCGTAGGCATAGCTGAGGCGACCCGCGGCGCCGACGCGGCCCGAATCGCTGTAGCCGCCCGAAACCGGGGTGCTGGTGAAGGTCTGGCCGAGGTTGAGGTCCACGGGCGATCCTTCGGCAAAGCCGGTCTTGTAGCCGGTCATCGTATCGCCGTGGTAATTGTAACGCTCGATGAAGAACAGCCCTGCGATGTGGTGTTTCCCAAGATCGCGGTCGTAGGTAACCTGCGGACGGATCGTGAGGTTGTAGCCCATCGAATGGGACTTATTGAAGTTGTTCTCGCCGATTCCGAGGGAGGTCTTCTCCGTTACTTCGTCTGTAGTCGCGCTATACTGCATCAGCTGGAAACTCTCCAGATAATTGCGGTTCAGCGTATAATCGAAGTTGTAAGCCAGGTTGACTCCCGCCTTGAGGCCCTTGAGTATTTCTAGGCCGAGGGCCGAGAAGTCATACTCGAGGTTGGAGCGGACTTCCGCCATCCACCTGTCTTCGGTCTGATAACCGGTGTTGAGGGCTGCGAGAGGAGTGTAAGTGTAAGTTCCGTTTGTGTATCCGAGCGGAAGTCCGTTGTACTCAGTCGCGAGAATAGGGATTGCGTAGCAGGCCTGGCGCAAAGGGGAGAACTCTCCCTGCCAGGAACCGTTGCTCGTCCTCATGCTGAGGCCGGGCCAGATTCTGGCTGAATTAGCCGCGGAGAGGTTGACGTTGTAGTGAAGGCCCTTGCTGAGCTGGGCGTCCAGGTTTGCACGGACGTTGTAGCGCTCCAGCGAAGTGTTCTTCAGGATACCCTGCTGGTTCATGTAGCCCACCGAGGTGAAGTACTTGAACTTGTCTGTTCCGCCGCTGGCGGAGAGGTTGTGTTGACGGGTAAGGCCGAAGTTGTTGTAGATGAGGGCCCAGTTGTCTGTATCCGCATAAAGGCCGCGGTCCTTGAGGCTCTGGATACGCTCGGGAGTCCAGAACGGGGCCTGGTTATCCATCTCGCGGGCCTTGTTGTGCCAGTAAATATACTCATCTGCGGTCAGAAGGTCGGGGGTGACGGTATTTGTGTCGAACGAAGCAGAACCGTCGTAGACGATCTGCGCCTTTCCTCTGTTTCCGCTCTTGGTAGTAACCACGATGACGCCGTTTGCGCCGCGAACGCCGTAGATGGCGGCAGTCGCTGCGTCCTTGAGGATGGAGACTGTCTCGATATCGTTAGGGTTGATGTACTGGATCGAGCGTTCTACTCCGTCTACGAGGATAAGAGGCGATGAGTCATTGAAGGTCGAGGTTCCGCGAACGAGAAGGGATGCGGCATCGCCGCCCGGGATACCGGTAGTCTGCACTGCGGTCATACCGGCGAGGCGGCCGGCGAGCATCGTACTGACGTTGGTGTTCGGGGCCTTCAAGAGGTCTTTACTTCCGACCTGCGAAACGGAACCGACTACGAATTCCTTTCTCTGTGTTCCATAACCGACAACGAGAACCTCCTGCAGGACATTCTCGTCTTCTTCTAGGACCACGTCGATTGTAGTACGGTTACCGACCTTGGTCTCATATTCTTTGAAGCCCATCAGGCTGAAAACCAGGGTTTCGTTGGGCCCTGATACAGTGATGAAATAACTTCCGTCTACGTCGGTCATCGTACCTCCGCCGGCGTTTCCTTTCACGAAGACTATGACTCCTGTTTCGGGACCTGCCGAGCTAGTGACTTTACCTGTCACCTGCACCTGCGCGAGCGCATGCGCGGACGCGAGCAAAAGCGCTAGACAGGCCAAAATCAGGATTCTGAGTCTTTGGCGTTTAGTGTTAATCATTCTCTTATTAGGTTAGTTTGGTACGCGAATTTACTACAATTTTGCGGAAAATGTAACTACCGATTTTTATTATCTTTGCATTATTATGATGCGCAAACCCTTATTATTTGTTGCTGCGGCGCTTGTTGCTTTCAGCTGTACGCCCAAAAATCCCCTCGGTCCCCAGACCCCGGAGGAGCCTGTAGATACTACTGAACATCAGACAGTTCCGATCGATTCGACTCAAACTAATCCCCCCGAGCCGGAGCGCGACTGGAGCTGGGTTGAGGGCTATCCGGTAGGAGTAACGGTGGAGCCCTTCACCGAAAATTTCACCGACGGCAATAAATGCAGCGGCTTTGTAGCTACTATAGATTTCGCCGAGAACCCAAACCTTCGTTTCACCTGCCGTAAAACCAGCAAGAAGAAGGGCCCTTCGAAGTTTTTCGCCGATACCGAAGCTGCAGATGGCGTCCCATGTATCGCTACAAATGGCGGCTATTTTGCCGGAAGTACGTCCGTGAGCCTTGTAGCCCATAAGGGAGAGTTTACGATCAAAGCCTTCCGCGCATTCAACTGGCCCGGTGACGAAAATCCTACCCACACGATCTACCCCGTCCGCTCGGCCCTTGGCCAGATGAAGGACGGCAGTTTCGAGATTCAGTGGACATATTGCACCGATATCGCCTTCAAGACACATACGGTCTTCCCTTCCTGGCTGGACAACAACGAAAAGACCGAAACCTTCATGCCCGAGCCCCCGGGAGCCGATTACTGCGAGGGGACGTGGAGCTGGGAACCGGTCGAGGCGATGGGCGGCGGCCCCAGGCTCGTCAAGGACGGGGTCGACATCTCTACCGATGCATATTGGGGTGAGTGCCTGAACGCGGGCGGAACCCAGGCCTTCGCCCGTGCGCCCCGTACTGCGGCCGGAATCACGGAAGATGGCAAGCTGATCCTGCTCGTCTGCGACGGCCGTGGATCCGGCGGAAGCAAGGGCTATACCCTGGCCGAACTCTCTGCTAAGATGATTTCGCTAGGCTGCACGGACGCTATGAACTTCGACGGCGGCGGCTCCTCCTGTATAGTCGGAAAAGACGGAGCCATCCTCAACAACCCTTCAGACGGCTCGGAACGTGTCGTCACTTCCGCGATCGTAATTACCGAAATCCCGCATTAAAAAACTGCGGTTTCCCTGCTCTTTTTTTGCAGAGAAACCGCAATTTTTAGAAGAATCGCACGACGATATCTGTAAGGAGATCGGGGCGGTTGGTTGTGATGAAATCAGCCCCAAGGCCGATCGCGCGCATCATATCACTGGCGGAATCTACCGTCCAGATATTGACCGTCATTCCGAGGGAGTGGGCCTGATCGAAAAGCGCTGTATTTCTAAACAGATCCGAGTAAGCGAAATCGGCGCAATTGATGCCCTGAGCCATCAATCCGGCAAGGTCGGTAGTAGTCGTAAGATAACCGACAGTAGCTCCTGGCTTGGCGGCAGCTATCTGGGCGCAGACGTCCCTGCTGAAACTGATGTAATCTACCTTATTTCCTATCCCGAACTCGTCTACCAGGCGCAGCATTTCGGTCGTACAAGCTCGGCTGCGCTCAGCACTCGAATGCTGCTTGATTTCTATCACAAGACGCGTGTCGAGATTCTTCACCGCCTGTTCCAGATATTGTCTGAAAGTGGGCAGCGGCTCTCCGTTGCTCAGGGTTACGGAAGCCAGGTCAGCAGACGTACAATTCTGGATGGTCTTCCCGCTGATGACGCCGTCGTGGTTGACATAAACGACGCCGTCTGTAGTAATCCAAAGGTCCATTTCCGAGCCATAGAGGCCCGCATCCTGGGCTGCCTTGAGAGCGGCGATGGAGTTTTCGGGCCGTCCGCTGCCGTGGAATCCGCGGTGGGCTACCACCTTCGGGGCGTGGAGCGCGCGGGGAGAGTCGGTAACGGTCAGGCGGGCGCTGCCGAGGGGCGCGGATTCCGCCCCGCGGACGGCATACAGCTTATAAGCGCCGCTCTTCATATCCATCGGAATTGTAGCTACGGCACGGCCGTCTTCGACAAGCGTTTCACAAGTTACAATTTCGTCACCATCAAATTTTATTTTATCACCTGTGACAAAACCATCCCCCGCTACAATATAGTCTCCGCCAGGTTTAACCTCGCATTCGGTAAGATAAAGGACATTGGTTACCCTGAAAGGAGAACTCTGGATATTATGAGGCGCCTCTTCCCACAAACGGGCGGCCGACTCATCATCCAGAACGGCATCATAGATACGCGCAAGGACCACATCCCCGTTCCATGCGCTCTGACACTGGGCTCCGGACGGATCTCCTCCAACGCAGAACCAGCGCGAGGTCGCATTATACGGCGGATTGTACGAACCTGCGGCGGCCACCTTCGCTTCAAGATTGCCGTCGACATAAATCCTCGCCTCGCCGGCCTCCTTGTCCCATACGCCCACCACATGATAATAGCGGCCGACCTCCGGGACTACCCCGCTCTTACACCAGCGCCAGCTTTTGCCTATAGCGTCGGTCGTGTTCGGAAGGAAGGTTATCTCACGCCCGCGGGAGGGGTCGGTAACGAGAAAGCCCGTCCCGCCCTGCTCCATAGACGAAAACATCTTTATCTCGCCTATGTCACCCGGCTCGTCTCCAAGCATGAACAACACTTCGAGAGAGTGTCCGTCTGCCAGCGCATCCTGAAAGGTCTTGTTGCTGTTGTATTCAAACTTATAGAAACCGTCCGTAAGGGTTCCGCCGAGGCTGCTGAAGAAACGAGCCGCAATACGGCCTGCGTCCTCGTTGTAATAGGTCATCATATTGACCCCGGCCTTAGTATCTATCCAGTAAGAATTCGGTGAAACGTCTCGCGCTGTTCCGTCTGACTGGAACTCGAAATCCAGCAGCAGCCCGGTCTTGACCTTTACGTCTATACTGCTTGTAAGGCTGCGGTCCTTATCCGATATGATGCTCACCGATACCGTCTCATCCGCCCCTCGGTTAAGACAAGACGTCAGGACAAGAGTACTGTCTGTAGACTCTTTCTCCTCAAGCAGTTCGCTGCTAAGGGAATAGGCCCATCCGTAGTTGGACTTTACAGAGACTGTAATCAGAGAGCCGGGCTCCATTACTGTTTTAACGTCGGCCTTTGCTGAGAGGTAAGGAGTTTCCTCAACAGGGACTACCGGTTCCGGCTCCGGCTCCGGCTCGATTGTATATTTATGTTCGGGCTCCGGATTGCAGGCAGCCAGAAGCGCAAGTGCTATAAAAATGTGGTGAAATTTCATATCAGACGTAAAGTTACCACTATTTTTCTAACTTTGCCCATATGAAACGTTTCATCACGCTTATCGCCGCCGCGCTGACCCTGTTAGCCTGCGGAAATGATCCCTCCTACAAGGGAGGAGTACCCAAGGATGGGACCGATCCAGAAGAAGGCCAGGAAGCCATCACCGAAGAAGTAAAAGTACCGGAAGAGTACGCAGACTATACCCGAGTAGCCCTTAAGAGCAGCATCACCAAAGTCCAGCCTATGACCGGTATCGTAATGTGGGCTCCGTACAAGTCAGACGATATTTCCCTCGAGTACTCCTATATGCAGTACAACGATGTCTGCAAGGAAAAGGACAAATACGACTGGACCGTTCTGGATAAGCTGCTGGAAGGCATCGCATCCCGCGGTCATCAGGCCGTAATCCGCTTCCACTACACCTATGTAGGAAAGAAGTGTACGGTTCCAGACTATATCAAGGCCTGGCCCGGTTATGAGGAGACAGTAGGAAAGAGCGAAGGCCGCACTACCTACTTCCCCGACTGGCGCTGCGACGAACTGAAGCGTTTCCACCTCGAATTCTACAAAAAACTGGCTGAGCGCTACGACAAAGATCCCCGTCTTGCCTTCCTCGAGACCGGTTTCGGGCTCTGGGCCGAGTACCACATCTACGACGGACCGTTCAAGATGGGACAGACCTTCCCGGACAAGGACTTCCAGGCTGAGTTTATGCGCGGAATGTCAGAATGGTTCAAGGAAACAACCTGGAGTATCTCAATCGACTCTGCAGACAACACCTACGGCCCGTTCCAGAAATACTCCGACCTTCTGGATCTTCGCTTTGGCAACTTCGACGACTCCTTTATGTGTCAGGACCACGACGGCTACAACTACCGCAGCTGGCTCTTCTTCGGTGAAACGCGCTATAAGAGGGCCCCTCTCGGAGGCGAGTTCAGCTATTACTCTGACTATGATCAGGAACACTGCCTGGACGAGGGCGGAATGTATAACCGCAAGTTCGAAGACGAGGTCGCAAAGTTCCACATGACCTTCATCATCGGAGCCGACCAGCCCGGATACCAGAGCTGGGGCCGCATCCGCGAAGCCTCTCTGTCGATGGGATATAAATTCCGCATCAGGGACTTCCGGGTAAAAGACGGAAAAGCCGCTCTTCTGGTCGCCAATGTCGGAGTGGCGCCCATCTATCGCGACGCCTGGATTGCCGTAGACGGAACACGGTCAGACTACAACCTTGCCCAATTGATGCCGGGCAACGAAATCTGGGTTGAAGTCAGCGCAAACGGAATCGGCCCGAAGAGTGTCCCCACCATCGAGTGTGATCATCTCGTCACAGGCCAGCGAATCTGCTTCGAAGCTGATATAAATTAAAAGTTTTCGAAGAATTCAGGGAAGGATTTCGTCACACATTCCCTGTCATCTATCTCAATCGGACTGTCAGCCGCGATCGAGGCGATGCGAAGGACCATCGCCATACGGTGGTCATGGTGCGATAAGTATCGTCCGCCCTTAAGCAGCCTTCCGTTAAGGAGGCGAGAAGAGAGCGTCTCGCCCTCAACCGAGAGGATGTCGCCTTCGATCCAGGCGCTAACGCCCATCTGAGTGAGCATTTCAACTATAGCTGCAGCGCGGTCTGTCTCCTTGCCGCGAAGGCGTCCTACTCCCGCGATGGTAGAAGTACCGGCGCAGAATGCCGCCAGCAGACTCACTATCGGGAAGATGTCCGGGGCCTGGCAGAGGTCGAAATCGAACGCCACGAGCGGTCCCTTCTTGACGCTTACCACCTCTTCGTCATAAGCAACTGCCGCCCCAGCCTCAACGAGCACGTCGAGGATAGATATGTCCGCCTGAAGTGACGAAGTGTCGAGTCCGGCCAACTCTACGCTGCCGAAAAGCGCTCCTCCTACGAGGAAATTGGCCGCCGCACTCCAGTCCCCTTCGAGGGTAATATCTGCCGCCTTGTAACTCTGTCCGCCCTCAATGGTAAAATTGATTCCCGTACAATAGGTCCAATCCTGCTGCTCGAGCATCTCGGCGTTGCCCTCGAGCTGAGCCCCGGCCTTGATCCCGAACTTTCGCAACACATCAAGAGTAATGAACATGTATGGGATAGATTTCGGCTCGCCTACGTAGACTTTCGAGTCCTTGGGGTTCAGCGGCAGAGCCATCAAGACGCCCGAAACGAGCTGTGAGCCCGGCTTTCCGGGAAGATCGGCCGTGCCCGCGATCATCTCGCCCTTGACCGCGAGAGGGACGAATATCTCACGTCCGGGGCGGGCGGTCTCATTGCGCAGGATTACCCCGAACGCCGCCATTATGTCCGATGCGCTCGCAAGCGGCCGGCCGAGCAGGGTCCCACGGCCCTCGATAACCGCCGGGCAGCCGTTGATCTGGGCCAGGATAGGAATCATCAGGCGCGCGAGGATGCCCGATTCGCCGGCATTGATCTTCTCGATCGCGAGCTTTTCGCGGAGCGGGCCTATGCCCACGATAGTCAGCGTGCTGCCTTTGCGGGTGACTTTCGCTCCGAGTGTGCGCGCTACCTTCACTGCCGATTCAGAGTCGTCGCAAGGGGTATAGTTCCTCAGGTAGGACGTCCCCTCTGCGAGCGCCGCGGCGATGATAGCCCTCTGGGCGAAGCTTTTCGAACTGGGGACTGAAAAATCGCCGCGATACAGGCCAAGGAACTCGCCGTAGACCTTTTCGTGCATCTCGGTGACGGGAATCTGGCCATCCGCCGCCGGTTCATCGTAAGCCGCATAGGTAAAGGGGGCTCCGTTTCGGAGGCAGTCTACCCGTGTCTGAGCGCCGGCCGGCCCCATCGCAAAGGCGATAAGGCGAGTGCGGGGATAGTCCTGGCCTTCGGGGGCCGCCGCAGTATAAAGTGACAAAATTCTGTCACTATCATTTTTTTCGGTCGCCGTCGTGACTATTTTAGCCACATCCGCCCCATAGCGGAAGCAGCGTGCCGCGGCCTGCTGGAGGAATTCGAGATCAGGAGTCTTTTCGAAGTCATGGAAAGAGCGGATGAGCTCCGTTCCCGTCTTGCGGCAGAGCTTCTGGAAATACTTACTGATATTGACGGGGGCGGTAAGGTCTACATCTACATAGCGCGCTCCTGCCTCCACCGCCTGGCCCATCAGCCTCAGGGCTTTCTCCCACTCTATATTAAACTCTCTAAGGGTAGGTTGTTTATCCACCCTATAGGTTGCGATAAGGGGCTTTTCACAGCTCCCGAAAAGTTCTTTTATTTCTTCTTCGCTGAGTTCGTTCTTATCAAGGCGTATCTCAGCCATCTCCACGAACGGATCGTCCAGGATGGAGAGAATCTCAGCGTATGTTTTGTTGTGGATTGTAGTACAGATCATCCTTCTATCTTCAGATCTTTGATACGGCTCTTCTTAAGGACAGGCTTTCCGATAGCCTTGAGGTAGACAAAGTCGAGCTTGTCGCCGTCTACCTTCTTGTCGTTCTGTATTGCGGGGAACAGTTCCTCTACCTTTGTCGGGAGCTGGGTAGGCAGGCCGCAGGATTCGAGGTCAGCCGAGAGCTTGGCAGCGAGACCAGGCTCCGCGATGCCCGCTATTTCCGAGAGGCGCGCGGCGATGACGATTCCGATCGCAACCGCTTCTCCGTGGGAGTAATTCGCCACCGTGATTTCGTTGCCCTTAGTGATGGATGTTCCGGCGTTCTGCCACCACTCTATTGCATGGCCGTAGGTGTGGCCCAGGTTCAGCAGATGACGTTTGTCGCGATCGAAGAGGTCCTTCTTTACGGCCTTCTCCTTATATTTTGCCGCAGCCTGCGAGAGCTCGAGAATCTGGGGCAGGGCGGCGTCTACCGCCTCTTTAGTGTAACCCGCGCCCCGGACAAGGGAAAAGATTCTTATGGCCTTGTCGCAGAGTTCCGGATCGAAGAGCAGGAAAGTCTTGATTAGCTCGGCCGAGCCGGATTTCAGCTCGCGCGCGGGAAGCGTTTTGAGCGGCTCCGCAAAGATATGGACCTTCTGCGGGAGGGTTATAGTTCCGATCGCGTTCTTCACCCCGTCAAGGTTGGCGCCGGTCTTTCCGCCTATCGCCGCGTCGACCTGAGCCAGAAGGGTTGTAGGAACATATTCAACTGAAATCCCTCGTTTGTAAAGGGCGCCGGCGAGCCCGACTACATCCGTGACGACTCCGCCTCCGACCGCCACCAGCGTCGCGCTCTTGGGCGCCCCGTTTTGCAGCAGCCAACTGCATATCGCCTGAACGGTCGCGAGGCTCTTGTCTCCTTCCGTTGCAACTATCCCCATCTTGTCTTTCACCTCGCAGTATCCGTCTTTCTGCCACTTCGCCGCGAGCGAAGCCGCGAATTCCTCCACCGCGAAATCGTAAACTATGTATGCCTGCTTTTTCATATCTCCTGTCATCCCCGACCCGATCGGGGATCTTCGCGAAAATAGCCATAAAATTTGAATAATCGCGATTTTGCCTTACCTTTGCCCCTGCATGTGAGCCCGAATGGCGGAATTGGTAGACGCGCTGGACTCAAAATCCAGTGTCCCTTAAAGACGTGCCGGTTCGATCCCGGCTTTGGGCACAAGAAAGGGAGACCGTGTTGGTCTCCCTTCCTTGTTTAATCGAATACTCTCGCGAAAGTCATTGAGACTTCCAAGGCCGGAGAGGCGTAATCATACAAAGTCATGGAATCGGACGCCCAGAATTGGTATATCCATTTTCCGGATTCGTGGATGGCGAAGTACTCCGGTCCACCTTCGGGTATGGATGTGTATTTGTACTTGATGACCGAACCGGCTTTCACCTCATATGTTCCCTTAGCCACGAGCGATTTGCAGGTTTCGGTAAAAGTGCCATCCGAAAGGAATGTTATAGTCTTAGACCCTCCGGCTATCACATCGATCTCTTCGAATTTCCCATATCTTTCAATTCCACCGGACATCATTCCCCATTCTCCTTCCAACGGATACGGGGTCGAGCCATCCAGCAGCCCAGCGCAGCCGCTCAAGCATAAGCAGAACAGCCCTGTCAATATGTATGCTACCTTTTTCATTGTATTATGGATTGGTTATCGCAATTGTAAAAAATAATATTCACTTTTGCAAAATTCATATGCTTATCCAACTCGTTCGAATAATATCGAATCCAGACAAACGGACAACCCTCCGCTGTGCTCGCGAAAAATTGGGTTAGGAATCCACTCCCTCAACGCCCAAATTTTCTCCAATACCTCAACTACGGGCACAAGAAAAGCATCGCCGCGAAGCGATGCTTTTCTTGTGCCGTCCGGTCGAATTCAAGCAGGGAAATCACGCTCGTGACTACACTATTGTTTAACAATTACAGGCGGTGTGCGGGGAGGGAGCTGGCGCTCGACGACGCGGCCGTCGTGGAGGACCATCTTCTTCGGAGTCTGGCGGGTCTTCTTGACAACAGAGCCGGAGGCATACGGTGAAGGAGCCTTGTCGAAAGCGACGAACTCTTCGTAATTATAGGTAGCGGCAACGTAGGATGCCCAGTCGCTATAAGCGGACCAGACAGATTCTCCTCCCACCCAGAACATAGTCCGCTGGTAGATAGCCTCTCTGGACGGTGCGTTGAAGCGGTCTCCGTTTGGAGCCAATTGGAGTCTCATCACGGAATTTTCCGAAGGCCGGTACCATCCGTTATTGGCATAATTTGCCCCCTCGAATACTCCCAGACCCTCACCGGCATATCTCGGATCGGAAAGGAAATTGTGCCACCGGATCTGCGCGGGGTCGGCAACATTATCCACATTGGCATCGAGTCCGGCGGTTGCCCAGAACGGGTAGCTGGACGGCTTGGATCCCGGGTTCGCGTAATCCGCTTCATACTCGTCGGCGAGTTTGCCGATGCCGTGACCAAGGGTCTCGTGGACGAAAGTGGGAAGGAAGTCGCTCGGCGCAGCTGAAGTATATGCAATCGAATAATTCCACCTGTCATAGGAGTTATAGCTCCAGTAGCAGGTTCCGCCATAAGTGGAGGAGTTCATGATCACTGCAATAACGGCATTGCCGCAATCCTTGCCGATCGCGGAACTGACAAATTCAAGTATATTGCTATGATGCCCTGTGACGTTGGAGGCTCCGCCTGGATCCGTGTGTCTCGTTCCGAAGATAGTGCACATGTCGCTTTGCACTCCGGTGCCCTCCGTTCTGGAATGGGCGTAAACGAGCCAGACGTTGTAATACTCGGCGAGCTTGTCGTACGGATCCTGATGCAGGAATTGCTCCGCGGAGGCTGTAAGATATGTCTCCATAGTTCCTCCTACCGTATTGTTCTCCGCAGAGAAGCCATCGCCGGTAATGATAAGATCAAGGCCAGGGCCCTTGGTGGCGGCGTGATACAGAACAGCCTCTCCGTTCGGGTGAATCGCGCCAGTACCGTCCGCATCGCTCTTGTAGAGGATATTCGGCAAATCATACACGTAGTCGCCACCTTCCTGGGTTTCTCTTTTTACCAGCTCGCGTTGGGGAGTCAGTCTGAAGAACCCATTCGGGTGATAATACTTGCTGTCATAATCCAGGAATGAGTCTTTAGGGACTACTACAGTACACCCGGTAAAGGAACACCCTCTGATCTCGAGATATGTGAGCGTCTCCGACACGAGCAATTTTCCGGGAATCGGCCCGCCAAGGGGATAACAGTTGAACAGCGAGAGCTCTGTGAGTGAGGGCATCTCCGCAATCCACTCGGGAAGAGTCCCCTGAACGCGGCAGTCATCAATGTTGAAGCTTTCGAGCTTCGTGAGCGTTTTGAGGGATTCAGGAATGGGCGCCGTCACCTTATTGCCGAAACCTAACAGTCCGAAGTGCTCCAGATTCTTCAGATGGCCGATATCCTCGAGCGTTGTAATCGTCTCTTTCAAAGTATAATAGTCGGAGAATAGGAGGAGATAATCGATTTTGCTCAATTCGTAAGAGGAGAGTTCTCCGTCCTCGTTGACATCCCAATAGCGGTTGTACTGGAGAATAAGGTCCTTGAAAGGCTTGCTTTCGAATTCAATCGGAGTCAACAAATTTTCTCCTTTATAACGTACTTCGGCATTTCTGGCAAAGCCGTACAACTCCGGAGGAGTAATTCCTGTCATCAGCCAGATGGTTTTTACCTGCCAGTAATCCGACACACTTGAGATAGAAATCTGCTTGATTCCCGGACACATACTAAAATCAAACTCCTCGGGGACCGAAGCAATCGTGTCAATATTCAGATACGCTAGATCAAATGATTCCTGAGGAAGTATTATTCCAGAGTATGGCAGAGACTTACAGTAACCAATATACAGATTATGCAGTTTCAAGCTGGTAACTACAATTTTTGTCAATGCCTCACACGACTCTACTGAAAGGTAATAGAGATTTTTGTGGATAGAACAATCCAGCTCTGTCAGCCAAGGGCAATCAGAAAGAGACAGGTACCAAAGTTTCTTGAATCTGGATAAATCAATACCTGTCAGGGCCGGGCAGCCTCTGATATTTATATCCGAAAGATCGGGAGCGTCGACAGTAAGACTTTTGAGTTTCGGAAGGCTGTTCAAAGAAATCTGTTTCAGCTTTGGATTGCCGGACAAGTCAATCTCCTCAATGTCGGCGCCGCCTCCCTGGGCCGTCCAGTAAAATCTCAAATACTCCAGGTTGGGGAAATACTCCAGACCATTTACGGATTTAATTTCCGGTATCTCGTTCAGAGTCATTTCTATAACATTCACCTTGTCGCACTCCGCCTTCGATAGTTCTCCGTTCCCGTCTTCATCGAACTGGCCGAGCAGCCAGGTATAGAAAGCGGCATCAGGAATATACATCTCTCCGGCGCCTTTCTGGGTGATGGTCACTGTCCGCGACAGCCCGAGCGTTGGAGCGCTTATCACCACCTCGCCCGTGCGGCCAGTACTGGACGCATTCTCAGCTATCTGCAAGGTTACCGGCCTGTTCGAGAGGGTCTTAGTACTGACTACGCTTATCCAGTCACACTTGGATTCCGCCAGCACTTCCACGCTGGAACGGGATCTCAACTCGAGTTTCTGCGATAAAGAACTGACAGTATACTGGTCCTTGAAATCGGGGAGGAAGCCGTCAGCCCCATCCTGCCTGATAGTAACCTTCTGGGAGAGCCTTCCACCCGTGTACGTATACCCGTCAAATGTAAACGGTGTTCCTGCGGTAAGGATGTACACCTGGCTTTTTTCTGGAGAAAGATAAAAGTCGTATGTTCCTGCGACCATCTTGATGTTGGCGCCATCTTGAACAAGGTTCGCATTCACGTTGGCGGGCAAGGTGATTCCGAATGATGCCAGCCCGAGGTTTTCTCCCCAGTCTTTATTTTTGCGGAACTTGAATTCATCGGAATCCGTAAGGGTAACTCCGCACACTACGTGCCACTTCCCGTCGGTCTTCATCTCCAGATCACGAGTCCATTCATCGCCGTTCATGGTCCCGATTATGCTCCAAGGACTAGGCTGGTTGAAAACAGTGATTTCTTCTCCTCCCAAGAAAGTCACCACGCATTCTCGGATATCATAGTCGGGATTTGCCTCCACCTCGAAGTCATAAGTCACCTTCTCCAGCGACTTTGTCGTAATCTGGCGTACCCAAGGCTCCGAAATCTGTACATCAAGCTCTACGTTAGTTGTCGCATCAATGCTGATCAGGCCGCCGTCCGCCCCCATCTCATACAGAGGCTGGGCAACGACAATCGCGTCTTTTTGCATCTGCGTCACCGTCACTGTCGCTTCCAGCCCGTTCGCCGCATTTTTAAACACGATCCTGCCCTCGCGTGAATCGGTCGACTCGTTGGGCGCGGCCTCGAAGGTGTAGCTATGGGTGCTCATGGCCTTGGTCTCGACCTCGCTCAGCCACTCCGCTCCGGCGGCAATCGCCATCGTGACATCCACGTTCGTGTTCACGTCGACCGTGAAGCTGCCGCCGCCGCTTGCGACCGACACGCTCTCGGATGACAGGACGATCGACGGGCTGCCGGCCTCCTGATAAACGGTGACCGTCTCTGTCCCAAGGCTGCTCGTGACGGTTACCGTCCCTTCGCGCTTGCGGGTGTCGTCGTTCGGGTCCACGATGAAGGTGGTCGTTTTCGTCGTGAGCGCTTTAGTCGTCTGCTGCCGTATCCAGCCTACGCTGACATTGAAGCTGTAATCGATATTCGACTTGACTTCAATGGTGAAAGTGCCGCCCTCGGCGTCGAACTGGGTTTTGGATGGCGTCTGAGTGAGCGCGTCTTTCTGCTTCTGAGTAATCGTGACGGAGGTCGAGGCTGTCCCGCACTTGATTCGCAGGGTAGCGCTTCGCTCGTCCGGCGTTTCGTTCGGATCCACGCTCACGGTCACCGTCGCGCTCCCGGCCGAGCCACTCGACGGATTTATCCCTATCCACGACGCTCTGTCGTTGGACGGTTCGACCGTCCAGTCCGCGCTGGCCGTGAAACTGATGTTCACGCTTCCGCCCTCGGGACCCACGGTCGCCTTGGAGCCGGAAGCAAGTTTGATTTCGCCCTTTGACTGCGGTTTGTCGGGGACGGCGGGTTCCGGGCCGCACGACGCCGCGGCAAAAGACAGTAATGCCAATAAAGAAAGAAGCTTGAAAGATGTCTTCATAAAATCAGAACGGGAGATGAAATTCGTTGGGGAATTTCTTTTTGATACGATATTTCATAGTGTACACGCTGGACTGCTCCACGTGCATCAATTCTGCTATTTCTTCGGTTGTCTTCCCCTCCAGAAAGAGGGTAAAGAATTTCTTTTCGGTCACTGACAGGGGCCTTCTCGCCGCAAGAAGCAGTTCCTTTTCGCGGGATGTCTCTTCAAGATTGTTACACAGATTGGTATTCAAGGCTTCAAGCAGCCCTATACAGCGCCGAAAATGCAGAGTGGCTAAAACAAGAAGGACTATACCAACGACTACGCCGATGGATAGGATGATTATTATGATGCCTTCGACTTTCAAAATCTGCAATTTGCGTATTGCAAATCTATGAAAGGTCAAAAGGCAGTCAAATAGACAATTCTAGACAAATGATGTCAAGAAATAGAAAGAATTGTCTAGATTTCAGCTAGAAAGGCAGAGGGAAGCCCTCGGGGAACTTCTTTTTAATACGATACTTCATCGTATAGACGCTCGCGGGCTCAACGTGCATAGCCTCGGCGATCTTCTCGGTCGATTTGCCGGACATAAACAGAAGTATGTATCTCCGTTCCACGGCTGAAAGGGGAATCTGCGCTGACGAGAAAACCTTTTTGGCTGCCTCCGGGGAGACCGTCTCCGTAAGGGCGCGTATGTCCGCATCCGTTTCCACCAAAGCCTCGACGGCTGCAGTGTAACGGCTCTCTTCCCTGCTGCGGATAAGCAGCCTGTAGTAAAGAACCAGGGCCAGCAGGAGCAAAGACAGGATAGCCAGCGAGGCCGTCCAGCCTATCACCCTCGCCAGGCGCGTCTCCACCTTGGCTACGTCGTATTTTGCCTCAACCTCTCTCACGGCTGCATTGCGCTGGGCGCTGAAACGGACGGCGTCGTTCTCGGCCTTGAGCCGCTCATATTCCAGAGCCTTCTCATAATCGCCTATTGATGAATACACCTCCACGAAAAAGCCGTAGGCCTCTCCCCTTTCGGTGATAACGGTGTTCGGACTTGCGGCTTCTACGCTGTCCACCAAGGCAAGGACTTCATTCATCTCAGCGATTGCCTCATCAACATGGCCGTCGTAATAAAGGAGCCATGCCCTCAGATCCCTGATAGAGACATCGATCTGCTGATGTTCAAAAGGCTTAAGATAGAGGGTCTCACGGTTAGCCTTGTCTGCCAGAACCAGGTATTTATCGATAGAATCGCGAACCGGAGGGTCGCAGTAAAGATCGTAGCAGACGGCTACATTGTAGTAATTCCAGGCAGGGACTATTGCCTGCTGCTGATAATCCCTTTGGGTCATCCTCTCCTGATAGCGGATAGCTTCCCTCAGCGCCTGAAACATCGCGTCGCGGGTGGCCTCCGAACCATCCTTCTCGTACAAGGAG
Source organism: uncultured Bacteroidales bacterium (assembly GCA_905234775.1). The sequence continues at coordinate 26,742 of CAJOJC010000004.1, forward strand.
GCATAATATGTCCCAAGTACCGAGTAATAACTATACCCCGCCCCGATATTTTCCGGATGCTCTTTCGACAGGCGCTCCATTCGGTCCAGAAGGCGGCGCATCCCAAGGGTATCACGCTGATCCAGATAGTTGGTGGACATCTCGTAAAGGGCGCAGGCCTCGAGGGCGTATTCCCCTTTCGCGTGACATTCGTCGGCCAGCTTCAGAAACATTGCATGGGCCTTCTCCGGAGATTCTTTCAGCGCTATCAGATGTATTCGGTTCCGGAGCGCTTTAAAATCCGGGGATATCGCCTCGTGGAACACCTCCCACAGCGCAGGGTCCTTTCGCAGGGCGTCGACCGGGAAGAAGGAGACGCCGTCGGCGTTCTCATAGAGGAATTCGAAGGCCTCTTCGATCGGGCAGCCGGCGGAGATTGAGCCGTAGACGATGTTGTCCGGGCCGACGAGACGGCGCGCGCGGGCGAGATCGAACTCCATGGACTCGGGATCGTCGGGGCCATAAACACGCGGCCGATAGGTTCCCAACTCGAAATAATCTACGAGGTCCGCGATGCCCGTGGACGCGTAGTCTTCGGCCGCCCAGGGGTAGTCCATCGGCTCAGTGGTCGAAGGTGAACACCAGTTCTGGCCGGTCGAATAGAGGGCGTGCCACCATCCGGCGCCCCAGTAGCGGAGGGCCGTTCGGGGCGAGACCCGGTCCACGATCTCCCTCACCTCGCGGACGTAGCCCTGAATCACCGACGCGCGCCACTTGATCCACTGCTTGTACAGCGGCCCCGGCACGATATCGTTCGGGTCGTCGGATGCGAAGGTAAAAATGTCCGTCGGCCATGCAGCGACCTCACGGCCGAGCCACTGCTCGAAGGCGCGGCGGGAGTAGTCGGAGAAATCGCAGTTGATGTTGTTGTAGCGGCAGTAGTCCAGCTGGAAGCCGTCGGGCTTGTATTTCGCGAGCAGCTCTTCGATGTAGCCGAGCACGAACTCGTGGACCTTGGGGTGCGACGGGTTCATGAAGCAGAAAACGCCCGGCCTGCGGTCTTCGCGTATGTCGCGCAGCCCGTCGGGGAGATATTCCACGCAGAACCAGCCGTCCTTCGAAGGGTCACGGAAGGCGGGGCCATCGCCCAGCTGCCAGGCGCCCATCGGGAAGACGGCGCAGGTCAGCGAGACCTTGAGCCCGCGCCGACGCCCCTCGCGCAGGAAGACGCCGGCGTAGTCCCAGTCTTCGTGGGCCCCGGGGCGCGTCTTCATCGTCCGCATCGGTTCGAGGTAGGAGCTTTCGAACTCGCAATAGCCCACGACCGGCTTCACGTCTACCTTGATCGAGTTGAAGCCCGCCCATGCGATCGTATCCAGCAATCCGCAAACAGCCTCGGGGGTCGGGTAACGGTCCCATAGCCCATCGGCCGGGATAGAGACGACGATCTCCTTCTGCGCGACCGGCCGACACGACGTCAGCGCCCCGACTAGTGCCGGGGCGAAGATCATCGTAAGTATTAGAAGATGCTTTTTCAGATTAGTCGAACTGACTCCAGTCGATAGTTCTCTCGTCCTGGATTTCAGCATTGAGGTAGAAACGACTTCCTCCCTGATCGATGCAATCTACTATCAGGATGAAGGTGTCGTTTTTCGTCTTCTTTACAGACTGGGTTCCTGACTTGAAGTTAGATGCCTGATAGTAGCCACCCCTAAGGAAGTTGAATCCGCTTGAATAAATAGGATCTTCCTTGGCGACATCAACCTTAACATCCTTACCGCGATAGATAAGCTCGCCATAGCCGTGGATGTTGTCGGGCTCTTCTTCCGGACCGAAGTCTTTTGTGTCCATATCAACATTGTAGACACCATCCTCAATCTCGAAATACATAGCGAACTTAAGCGGATAGGTCTGACCATTGATGATCAGGATGTTCTCTACTTTGTCCTCTCCGCCCTCAGGAGGAGTACACGACGAACTCATAAAGAGAGCGACGGCGGCCAGGACGGCCAGTGCAAACAGTTTCAACAGTTTCATATGATCGATATTTGGTTAGTCTCCGTAGGGATTAGCCTCGTCCCACTCCTGCAGGACATAGCCGTGTTTATTGACACAGTGATCGTGAATCCAGGTCTTCTGCTCTTCGGGGAGATTATTCCACCAGATAGTACAAGCCGGATACAGATATTCATTTTCCGCGGGTTCTTTCTCGCCTGCATACTTCTTAAGACCTTTCTTTGCGACGCGCTCTTTCTGCGCCACTGAAAGTGATGTCCACCAAAGATTCAAATCGTCGTGTTTCATCGTTATTAGACTTTATTAGTTCCCAAATGTAAGCATTTTAGTCTATAGTGCCAATAGGTCTTCCAAAACGATCGCGGCCACAGCCTCGACAATCACCGGGCATCGGCGGGCGAAGCACACATCGTGGCGACCGCGGATTTCGAGCGTCTCCTCCGATTCGGTCTCATAGTTCCACGTCCGCTGGGCGCGGGCAATCGAGGACGTCGGCTTGAAGGCGACGCGAAATACGAGAGGCGCACCATTGGTAAGGCCGCCGTTCACCCCGCCCGCGCCATTCTTCACCGGACCTTCCGGCCCGAACGGGTCGTTGTGCTCGGAACCCCTCATCGCCGCGGCTTTGAATCCATCGCCGAATTCGATTCCACGAACACCGGGGATCGCAAAAACGGCATGGGAGACCATCGACTCTACGCTATCCCAGAACGGCTCGCCTACTCCTATCGGAAGATTCGTCACCCGACACTCGACGACTCCACCCAGGGAATCGCCTTCCTTCGCAGCTTCAGCAATAAGTCCAGCCCATTCGTCAGGGTCTTCAGAGCCGCCCAGAGCCACCAACTGTGACGAAAATTCTATCCCATCAAGAAGTTCTTTCGCCACCACTCCCGCTGCAACGACCGGGAGGGTGAGCCTTCCGGCGAAGTGGCCGCCGCCACGCGGATCGTTTGCGCCGTCAAACCTGACGGCAGCAACAAAGTCCGCGTGGCCAGGCCGCGGCGTTGCCGCGAACTGCGCATAATCTTCCGGACGGGTGTTCGCATTCTCGAAAACTATCGTCAACGGGGCGCCCGTCGTGTGGCCTTCAAACACGCCGCTCAAAAACCGAGGCTTGTCCGCCTCCTTTCGGGCGGTCGTCCCAGCCTCTCCCGGAGCCCTCCTTGCAATATCCTCCGCGAAATCCTCTTCGCAGAGCTCAATTCCTGCCGGCACTCCGTCCAACACGACTCCAACAACCGGTCCGTGGGACTCCCCGAACACCGTCACTCTGAAATTATGTCCAAAACTGTTCATTACTTAATAATAATAGCGGAGCGGCTGTTCACCCTGAGAGGCCTGTCCACCCCCGGACAGGGGCAGGGGGTAGGCGTCCGTCCTAGACAAGTTATCGCGAAGCGATGACGAAGGATAGGATGGAAGGGGCCGGAAGGAGCTGAAGTCCTCGAAGGGTGAATAGCCGTCCGCATACTGCTATCGAGAGTTTCTAAGTAGGTTTCCAAATTCGGCGATGTCGCGGCAGACGAGGTCGGGTTTGGAGTCGGCAGGAGCGGCCTCGACATCGGCGAGGGTCGACTCTCCGCTGAGGACAAGCACCCCGAGCGCGCCGGCGCCGCGAGCCATCGCGATATCGGTATACAGGCGGTCGCCTACCATCGCTATCTGCGATGGCTCGAGCCCCAGCCGGCGCTCTATTCCCGCCAGCATCTCCGGATCGGGCTTACCGAGAACCTTATCCGGTTTCCGCCCTGTCGCATGCTCAATACACTTGCAGATAGACCCGCAATCGACCAGCACCGTAGGCTGATCCGTAGGACACACCCTGTCCGGATTGGTTGCCAGATAAGGCAGTCCCTGCTTAACCCACCACGCAGCACGGCATAGCCTCGAATACTGCAAAGTCATATCAAAGGCCGCCACCACAATATCCGGCACATCATCCGGCGAATCGGCGCACGAAACGAACCCGGCCTCCTCAAACTGCGAAATCATCGACGGAGTTCCCAGCAGAAACAGCCTTCGCGCCGACGGATACTCCGCTTTGATATAATCTATCATCGCAATAGTCGTCGTATACATCTGCTCTTCCGTGCAGGGAATCTCCATCTTCCGCAGTTTCGCCAGATAATCCGAGAGCGACTTCGACGGGTTGTTCGTCAAAAACGAATACGTAATCCCCATCTCCGTCAACCCTGCCAAAAAATCCAGCGTAAACGGAAATCTCGTGTTGCTCAAATAGATCGTTCCATCCATATCGAGCGCCACGTGCTTTATTCTCGATAGGTCTACCACAGTTTCAGGAAGACCTCGATAGCCTGATACTCGGCCATACCGAGGGCGTCGTAGTGTTTAGCGGTGCCTTCGGTACGCTCTTCAGCGCGCTGCCAGAACTCGCGAGGATCGTCGCCCGGGAACGGAACGATATCCTTCTGCGAGAGGTGATGGTAGATAGAATGCCTCTTCTCCACGACCTCGTCCGGACTCAGCGGAACGGCCATATCTACTCGGCCGAGCTCCCACTCCATCCATGCTCCACGATAGAGCCAGACATGGGAACCGGCGATCCATTTGACGCCATCTTCCTTAAGCTGCTCCATCGCCTCGAGCGCACACTCCGTACAGACGCGGTGTGTTCCGTGAGGGTCGGCAAGGTCGCCGGCCATGAACACCATATCCGGCTTCAGCTCGTTGAGGAGGTTCTTGATGATATCAACATCGGCCTGCGAGCGCGGGAGCTTCTTGATGCCGCCGGACTCGTAGAACGGGAGGTTGAGGAAGTGGGCATGGGAATAGTCCAGACCGAAGGAATGGACAGCGCCCTTGGCCTCAGAGCGACGGATGGCCGCCTTGATATCGAGCAGCGCTCGCGGTTCGGGCTCGCCGGGGACCTTCGAGGCCACGAGTTTCTGAACCTCGTCTACACGATCGCCGAAGCCCAGTTCGCGGGCTGCGTCCATATGCTGGATAACGACATCGTCGTGGACCGCTACGTTGCCCGAGGTCTCGTATGCGACGTGGACGTTGTGGCCCTGATGAGCCAGACGGATGAAGGTACCGCCCATCGAGATGACGTCATCGTCCGGGTGCGGCGAGAAGATAAGAACGGTCTTCGGGAAGGGCTTCGAAGCCACGGGACGGGTTGAATCGTCTGCGTTGGGCTTGCCGCCCGGCCAGCCGGAGATAGTGTGCTGAAGGTCGTTGAAGACCTTGATGTTGATATCGGAATAAGGTCCGTACTGCTCTACGAGCTGTCCGAGGGAATTCTGGAGATAATCCTGGAGGGAGAGCTTCAGAATAGGCTTGTGGACTGTGTCGCAAAGCCAGATAACTGCCTTACGGATAAACTTCGGAGTCCACTCGCAGGGGCCGATACACCAGGGAGCGACCATCCTGAGAAGGTTCGCGCCGGAGTTCTCGTCTACATAGAGCTTCACGTTGTCGTGCATCTGGAAGAACGAAGCCGGATAGTCGGGATCGATCTTCTTCTCTACTATCTTCTGAACCATCTCAGCTTTATCCTCACCCCAGGCCATCAGGATGACCTTGGAAGCGGACATCATGGTAGAGATTCCCATCGTGATAGCCTGCGAAGGAGTCTGGACGAGGTCACCGTTGAAATTGCGGGACTGACGCTTGCGGGACTGGTAAGGCAGAAGGACTACGCGGGTACGGCTTCCGCGGTCTGTCCATGACTCGTTGAATCCTACCTGGCCTTGCTCGCCTACACCGATAACGAGGAGGTCGAGTCCGCGGGCTTTCTTGTCGAACTCTGCGCAGTACTCGGAGAGTTTATCCTCGGGAACTGTTCCGTCGGGGATATGGATATTCTCCTTCTTGATGTCGATGTGGTCGAGAAGCTCCGAGCGCAGACGATGGTTGCGGCTCTGAGCCTCGTCCGGAGAAACAGGATAGTACTCGTCTACCGAGAAGACCTCGACATTGGCAAATGAAACCTCGCCCTGGGTGCAGGCCCTCTGAAGGTCATTGTAAAGAGGGAGAGGAGAATTGCCCGTCGTAAGGCCAAGCTTGAAGAGAGGCTTCGCAGGTGTAGGCTTGAAGGCCTTGATAGCCGCTACCACCTCGTCCGCTACCATCTGGCTTGCTATATAGGGAGTATCAAGAATCTCAGTATAAATCCTTTCCTTGCTGTGGAGGATGTCTTTGGGGAGGCCTTTCTCGATTAGGCCGCCGTCTTTAGGAAGCGAAAAATGTTTCATTACTAAAAATTCTTACCAGCCTTGAGTTCTTTAACCTTCATTTCTTTGAGAAGCGCACGGCATTCCTCGGGACGGTTGGTAGTGATGTAATCCACTCCCATCTCGATCATCTTGCGCATATCCTCTTTCTTGTCTACAGTCCAGACATTGACGCTCATGTCGTGGCTGCGGGCCTTTGTATACCAGTCTGCCTTCTGATACAGGGTACCGAAATAAGTATCAACTCCGTTGACTCCATTTGCGAAGACTACGTCCGGATCGGGATCAGAGCCGAGGTACTGAACGATGAATCCAGGACACTTCTGGGCGAAGAACATACACTCCCTCATAGAGAACGAGATGAAGATAACCTGCTTGGGATCAAAAAGGCCGGCCGCTTTTAGCGCAGCGATACTCTTGTCTACTGCCAGTTCTTCGAGTTCCTCCGGATGGAACTTTAGTTCGAAGACTACGCGGCACTTCTTGTTTTTCTTGAACTGCTTGAGATACTGGTCGAGCGTAGGGATCTTCTCTCCGTTGGGGAGACGGACGTCCTTAAACTCGGCTGCATCGTGCTCGATGAACTTCATTCCGGCAACCGCATCGTCGTGGAAGACCATCAGCTCGCCGTCTTTTGTCATATTGACGTCGAACTCGCTGCCCCAGAACTTGCCGGCCTGAGCGGCCTTAAGCGAAGCGATGGAGTTGTGGGAGTTCCCGCCTGCCTCACACTGCCAGTATCCGCGGTGTGCTACTATAGCGACCTGCCTCTTTTTAGCGGAAAGGGGCAATACACAAAGAAGCGCCATTGCGCAAATAAGTAACTTCTTCATAGCTATTAGAGTTTTTCTGCTGCTTCGACAGCCTTGAAATATTTATAAGAATTGACTTTAAGTTCACCTACTGAAGCCTCGTCGGCCACGATGATGCCGTTTTCGTGGGTCTGAAGGGCAGAAACAGTACACATGTGGCTGTAAGGTCCCTCGACCGCATCCTTGATGGCGCGGGCCTTCTTAGGGCCGAAGGCCAGGATGACGACCTCGCGGGCGCCGGTAACGGTAGCAACACCTACCGAAAGAGCCTGCTTGGGGACGAGATTCATATCTCCGCCGAAGAAGCGGCTGTTTACGATTCTCGTGTCTTCTGTAAGGGTCACGACGCGGGTGTGGCTCGAAAGCGGGGAGAAAGGCTCGTTGAAGGCGATGTGGCCGTCTTCGCCGATACCTCCGAGGAAGAGATCGAATCCGCCTGCCGCGGCGATCGCCTTCTCATAGGCCTCACACTCTGCGTCAAGATCCGGAGCGTTGCCGTTCAGGATATGGATATTCTGAGCGGGTTCGTCGATCTGGTCGAACAGATACTTGTGCATGAAGGAATGGTAGCTCTCGGGGTGGTTCTCGGGAAGACCTACATACTCGTCCATATTGAACGAGATAACGTTCTTGAAGGAAACCTCTCCGGCCTTGACCATCCTGATGAGTTCGGCATAGGTCTCGATCGGGGTTGAACCAGTACAAAGTCCGATTACGAAAGGCTCGTCTGTACGCGCTTTCTTCTCGTTGATCTTTGCTGCGATGTGGTGGGCTGCCCAGAGGGAGCCCTCCTTGCTTGAAGCTTTGATAATGACTTTCATAGAGCTATTTATTGTTTATATGATAACCTTAATGAGTGGACAAACGCCGTATCGGTGTCGATGTCCATATTGATAGTTTCGTCTATATACTTAAGTTCAAAAGAGTGTTCGCCGGAAGTAAGTTCGAGTTTGATGCTGTTTGTCCAGCCCTCCTCGTTCCAGTCGTCACCCCTCTGAGGCATTACAACCGCCTCAACCCTCTTGCCGTCTACATACAGCGCACGGGTAGCGCACTTCTGGAAGGTCGAAAGATCGCCGTTGCCGTTAGAGTAGCTGAAGTCCAGCCAATACGTTCCGGTAACGGGGGCGGCCAGAACCACCTTCAGCTGCGAACCTCTCCTCTGGCCGAGGGACGCATCGCAGGCGATGGTAATATCCGTAAGCCCATATCGCAGCGGCTCGCTCATGAAGGAATGGATTCCTCCTATCGTGCTGGCGATGACTACATATTCACCGGCCTCGGTCAGCGCAAACGAATTGGAGGCCGTCTCCGACACCGCAACGCCGTCGAGAAGGACGGTATAGGATGCAGCGCCCTCAACCGGATCCCATCTCAAGGTATTGCCTTCGATCCTGGTGCGCGGGTAATCGATGTCGAACTGCACCGGCAAGACAGTAACCTTGTCGGGCGCAGCGTAGTAATCGCTCTTCATCGATATTTCTACGGAATGGGCGCCCTTGAGGGTGTTGGGGACGAACGGTTCTGCCGGCTCGCCGTCGAGCTTGAAACTCTCGATTATCGAGCCCTCGCCGATTACCCTGACATCGAGCGTCATATCGCGGTATTCAAGTCCACGGATGATTCGGGAGCCTTCGAGCGAAGCGGGCACGACGGGGGCGAACCTGATTCCGCCCGGCTCGTAATTCATTCCGAGCAGGGCGCCGCGGGTGAGCCCGATATAGCCCGCGATGCTCCACAGCTGACGCGGGGAGTCCATCGCAGTACGGGTGCTGCCGTCCGTGGCCACTAAATTCTCCATGTGGGAGCCGAAGACCGCGGCCGCACGCGCGTTGGAACCGAGGGCGTGGAGCAGCGCGGAGCGGTTCCCCGCCTTGGCGGCCGCGAGCCCATAGAACGACGTGACGAAAGGCCATACGCCGTTGTTGTGGTACGGTGTTTCAATAGCCGAAATCTGAGGCGAGAAGATGGTCGGCCCGTAAGGGGCAAGAGGCATCTTCTCGAGGATTGCGGCCGCCTGGCGCGCGTCTGCGATGTCCCAGAGGACGCAGAGGGCTTCGCCCAGCGTCTCGCTTCTGGGACTGAGCACGCGCGAACCGCGGCCGTAGATATACTGGGCGTAATAGCCCTTGTCTTCCATCCAGAAGTAGGCGTTGATTGCAGTTTTCAGCGCCTCAGCCTGGGCGGCATATTTCTTAGCGTCGCTTCTGTGGCTAAGTTTCTCTCCCATCTTCGCGAGAACATCGAGCGCGCGGTAGAAGACGGCGTTAGTCCCGAGACACTCGCTCTGGGCGATATCGGCCGGCTGCATCCACTTCGGATAGCTCTGCTCGCGCCAGTCGATAAACGACGACTCGCCGCGATAGAGACCGGTCGCAGGGTTGAACGCAACTACACGGTCTGCCTCGAGGCTGCGGCGGATGATATGGTAGACCTGCCTGAGCCAGGCGTCGCTGCCCGTTTCGAGGTAGATTTCCCACGCTGCAGCGGCCCAAATCTCGCGGTCGGTCGAGCATGGCCACGACCCGCCGGTACCGGTATCCTGGATGATGCGGTTCTTCTTGTCTACCTTCCTAAGGAGGCAGGCCTTCATTCCCTCCGGGTCTACATGGGCAAGCGAAAGGATGGCGCTGTAGGACATGTCGCGAGTCCAGACGCCGCCCCAGTACTGGCCGGTGCGGTAGGTTCCATCCTTCTCCTTGTTCAGGGTCAGTTCGTGGATAGCCAGGTTGTAAAGGCTGGTTTCCAGACGGCTTGCGCCGGTATAGGTTCCGAATTCGGGATGGGCCTGGACCGGCTGGGCCTTAACATCTGACTGGCCTTCGACTACATTGTCTGAATTCCATGTATAGGCGTCTGTCTTGTAGATCTGACGGCTGTTGTTCCACTTGGAAACATTGCCGAAGCGGTCTGTAACAGTTATCTCGACGTAGGAATCAGGGCTGTCCGGTTTTGCGCAGAACATATGGACGGAATTTGCCTCGTCGAGGTACTTCCACTTGTATTCTTTCTCACGCCTGTCGCGGATGTCCTTCATAACAGAACGGTCGTGGCCGGTGTAGCGCTCCATCGCGCCGCGCGGCATTCCGTTTTCGCTCCACTCTACCCTCCACTTACTGTCGTAGTTCCAGACATTCGCAACAACGCAGTCGGGCTTCTCAGGATCTTCACCCACCCGGTATGCGCTGAACTGGCAGTCTTTCGGCTGACCCACCGGCTTGAAATACCACTTCAGGTCCTGTCCG
>CAJOJC010000004.1:36999-72298 GCA_905234775.1 uncultured Bacteroidales bacterium
AGTAGCCCCATGGCACTCCGTCCGAAGCGAGCATCGCCTGCCAGAAGAGGCCGCTCAGCGGGGCGTGGTTGTGTTCCATCAGACCGGGAGCTATCTCATAGTTCTCGGCGAAGTGTTTGTGGGCCGAGCAGATATGGGCGTCGTAAGGCTTCAGGATATCGTACAGAGCCTGACGGTTGGTAAGGATATCATTGAACTTCTCGGCTTTCCAGTTTCCTTCGAGAGCGGCCCAGCTGTAGGTAGGAATATGGCAGAAAAGAACTACCAGATTTCCCTCCGGTACATCTGCCAGGTCTTTCTTTATCCACTCCAGCTGATGGCGGCTGAGGTAGCCTATGTAATGACGGGTGTAGTTGAACACATCGTCCATCACTATGTAGTGGACCTTACCCTTATCGAAAGAATAATAGGTAGGGCCGAAAAGATCTGTATAGAACTTTTTCGAATCTTCATCTGTCCTGGCGTCGCCCTTATAGTCGTGGTTGCCCATCAGGGTGAAGAACGGGAAACCGGCCTCGGCGGTAGCTTTCTGGATGTCTACCGACATTCCGCTCCACCAGTCGCCTACAATATCGCCGCAGGAAACACCGAACGCGGGCACTCCCGCATCTTCTGCTACCTGAGCCGCATCTGCAGCTGCCTGCTTTACGAAATCAATTTCCTGCTCCTCATAAACCTGAACGTCTGCCCAGACTACGAAAAGGTGTTTAGTCTCATCGAATCCGGTACGGACTACATTGAAGTCTGCAGTCTGGCCTTTACCCTCGCGGGTAAGTTCGCGGTAGAAGAGCGGAGCTCCATGCCACTCGGGAGTCTCATAACCCGCCGGGATCGAGATGTAGACGAACTGCGCGTCGTCGTGGACATCGATCTCGTAGGCTCCACGCTGGTCTGTACGGACGAAATTATATCCGTCCGTCACCTTCACCTCCGCCACGGGCTTTCCGGCCTGGTCGTAGACGTGGCCGCTGACTATGTAAGAGGAAGCCAGCAGATTCGCGCCCAGAAGCAGCGCAGAGAGGGTGAAAAATATTTTTTTCATCATTTCTTAACGAATTCGGCGACCCATCCGCCGCCCTTGGCCATCTTTACCGGCAGTTCATCTCCGGCTTCGACGGTCAATGTTTCAATCTTATAATCCTCCGCCCATGTATCGGCATTGATACCATCGCGGTGAATTGTAGCTGTCCACTCGCCCTCCCCAAGGAAGGAAGTATCGAGAGTAAGTTCACGTCCGTCCCAATTGGTAAGGCCGGCCGAATACCAGCGCCCGTCCGCAGTCTTGCGCGAGACAAGGAGGTACTCGCCTGCCACCGCTTCTTGGACCACCGTCTTCTCCCATACCGTAGGGATCTTTGCAAGATACTTCGCAAACTCGGGAGCCTGATAATACTTCGAAGGAGTATCACAGAGCATCATAAGCGGGCTCTCGTAGGTGACGAAAAGCGCCACCTGATGAGAACGGGTCCCCTGGCTCATGGGATGATACCAGAGCGGGCTGTAATCGTCTTTAGTCGCATTGTTTACCGCGCCCGGGGTATAATCCATAGGTCCGGCAACCATACGGGTGAAAGGCAGGACCATATCGTGGTCCGGCGAGATATCTGCAGAATCCTTGTCGTGTTCCATTCCGTGGACTCCCTCGAAGGTCATCGCGTTGGGATACTTGCGCTGAAGTCCGGCGGGCTTGTAGGCGCCGTGGTAGTCAACCACCAGATGACGCTTGGCACACTCCCTTGCGACATTCTCGTAGAAGTTGACCATGTTCTGGTCCTGTATCTGCATGAAATCGACCTTGATCCCAGCCACTCCCCAACTCGCGTATACGTCGAGTATGTGTTCGAGGTCTGCGATCATAGGGGTCCAAAGGGTCCACAGGACAACTCCTACTCCCTTTGATTTTCCATAGTCTATGAGTTCCTGGAGATTCAGATCCGGCTGCGCCTCGACTATGTTGAGGGTCGAAGCGGACCATCCTTCGTCCAGAAGAATATATTCCAGACCGTATTTCGCGGCGAAGTCGATGAAGTACTTATATGTATCGGTATTGACTCCGGCTTTGAAGTCTACGCCGAACACATTTATAGCCGACCACCACACCCAGCTGATCTTACCCGGTCTGAGCCAGCTCCAGTCGCCGGGCTCTTCGGGCGAGGCAAGCTGCCAAGCGAGAGTGTTCTCCAGCAGGGCGCGATCGTCACCTATGCAGACTAAACGCCACGGGTAGACGCGGGTTCCGGCCGTACGGGCGATGCAGTCTGCGAGTTTAGTAATTGTAACATCGCGATCTGTACGCATCTCGTACGCGTCGATTATATGGGGGAACTCCGCCTTCAGCGAGCCTGCACCAGCGCTGCGCAGCATCAGGTTCGGGTAATCCAGAAGATTGGTTTCGGTAACGACAGCACGTATCCCTTCCGGAGTCTTAACACTCAGCGGAAGGAACGAATATGTTTCAGTCCCGACCTCATCGAGCACCTTCTCCTTGAAGAAAGCCTCGCAATGGGTAATGTAATCCGGGTTCTTTTCGTTAGCCCAATAGACCTTGGATCCGGACGGGAAGTTCCATTCGGAGGTCTCGCCTACGACTTCGATCCCGCCGTCGAAGGCCGTCTCGAAGCGGTAAGCCACTCCGTTGTCGTAGGCCCTGAATACTACCGACCAGCCGCCCTTCATTTGAAGGGTCATCTCGTTGAAGCGGTCGCGGACCTCGCGGAACTTGGTAGGAACGGTAGCCGTGAGGGTTTGGTCTACGGACCTGCGGCTGAGCTTTTGTACCCGCGCCCCAGGGCCGAGCCTGCCGTGGTCCTTTACTTCGAGCGCTATCTCGCCCGGGTCCAGGACCGCGACGCCACCGCGCGCGACACTCCACGTAAGCGGCTTCCCGTCGGTGACTGTGAGTTTGATAGCTCCGTCGGGCGATTTCAGGACATATTCCTTCGCCCCGAGGCCGAGGGCCGCGAGCGCGCAGAGGATAACGGTTGTTATGAGCTTTTTCATTTCTTAATGAATCTTATCGCTGTTCCGCCCGAGGTCGCGAGCTTCAGGTCGAGCACGTCGCCCGCGCTGACTTCCCTCTCGCTGTATTCCACGGCCGTGGGATTGTCTTCGTATGAGGCGTCCGGCGCGTCGGCATAGATCTGGGCAAGCCATTTGCCCCGGCCCAGGAAGCTGAGCGGCACGCTGAGTTCGCGCGCGTTTTCGTCGGTAATCGCACCGAGGAACCAGTCGCTGCCCCCGCGCTCCTGGCGGGCGGTGATGATATAATCGCCGATAACCGCGTCGATGACCCTGGTCTGTTCCCAGTCGGTCGGGACGTCGCGGATGAAATCGAAGGCCTTTACGCCCTCGTAGGCTGCCGGATCGTCGTTGGCCATCTGGAGAGGGCTGTAGATTACTACGTACTCGGCCAGCTGCTTGGCGATGGTGGTGCGGGTCCTACACTGCGGGTTCGCAGGGTTCGAGAAATCGAAGGTGCCGAAGGTATAGTCCATCGGGCCGGCGAGGCCGCGGATAAACGGGGCCACGGTCTGATGTTCGGGCTTGTTCCCGCCGTCTACCTCCCATGCGTCGTGTTCCTGGCCACGGATGGCTTCGCCCGTCATGAGGTTCGGCCACGTACGGCAGACGCCGGTAGGTATGCAGGGTTCATGCTCGTCGATGCAGATCTGGTACTCGGCCGCCTTCTCGACTATTGCATGGAGACGGTTGACTCCGTACTGCCCGTCATGGGCCTCCTTGCCGTCGAGCAATTCGTTCACGTTGCCCGTCTTGACGTAGTGCATACCGTAGCTCTGGTAGAGGGCGTAGGCATCGTCGATCTGGGCGAAATAGTTATCGATATTGGCGGCCGTCTCGTTGTGGATTATCATCTGGACGCCCTTCGAGGCCGCGTATTTCATAATCGCGTCGAAATCGTAGTCGGGGTAGGCCTCGGTAAAGCTGAAGAGATTCTTGGTCCAGTCGCCGTTCCAGCCGAGGTTCCAGCCCTCGACCAGCACGCCCTGGATATTGTTGTCGGCCGCGAAATCGATATAACGCTTGGTGCGCTCGGTCGTGGCTCCATGGCCCTCGGGATTCTCGGGTTCGTAGGCCCATGTATAGAGGAACTTGTGCAGGATCCACCATATTCCGATGTACTTGCCGGGCTTGATCCAGGAAGTGTCTTCGATCTTGCAGGGCTCGTTGAGATTGAGCATCAGGCGCGATTCGATAAGGCCGCCCGTGCGGTCGGAGACGATTACGGTGCGCCATGGGCTTACGCGGGTATCGCTGACATATACGGCTGTTCCGTCCGACCATGGGACCAGGGTCGACTTAAGGGCGCCGCCGCTCTCGGGGACGAGGTTCATCTTCGCGAAATCGAGGACCGCGGCTTCGTGGATCGAGTAGAAACGGCCGTCGGAGCCTTCGATGGTAAGCGGGGTGTGGGCGCAGTCGATGTCTTTGAAGAATGTATGGTTGGCGTAGGACTCGTAGTACGGTACGCTCTCCGGCAGCCACCACGCTTTGTGGTCTTCGCTGGTGAAGCGGAACTCGGTCAGTTCGTCTTTGATCGCTATGTTACCGAGCTTTTCGGGGAAAATGTACCTCAGGCCGAAACCGTCGTCGAAGACTCTGACCTCGACGTCCAGCCAGGCGGTGTGATAGACAGCGCCGTTGTGTTTGTCCTTTATGATGCGCTGCTCGCCCCAGACGGTTTCCCAGTCGTTATTCGCTTTGTAGCGGTCAATGTCGAGGACTTCGGTATGGATTCCGAGGATGTTTCCGCCCATCAGTTCGAAGCCGAGGCGGGAGTTGGCGATAATGGTGTCGTTGTCTTTGATGACGTTGTAGCAGAGGACGCCGTCAGGGGCGTCAACGATAACTTTAAGGCTTCCGTCGGGGGAAGTAACGGTATTTCCCGCAGGAGCGGGGGCGCAGCAGGAAGCGGCTGCGATTATTGCTGCAATAATGAGTGTTTTCTTCATAGTCTATCTTATGTGTGCCCAATGGCATTCGAAATCCCAGATATCTCTGTCGAACTGAAGGGCGCGGCCTTCGACGCCGGCTGCGCTGCCCTGAGCACTCGTGCCGACATAGCCCGTGCTCTTCGGGTTCACGAAGGGCTCGCCGGCGTCGAAGGCGGCCAGGACCGCGTCGAAGAACATTCTCCAACGGGTTTTGTAATAAGTTTCGACCAGGCCGTCCCAGTCACGGTTGGCGTAGTCGCAGAGGTGGAAGGAATCGCCCCAGACGCTGATAAGAGTCCTGGCGTTCATCTCGTAGTAGTCTTTCTCGGGAGGTGTCTTTCCCCAGCTGCGGGCGTCGCTGATCCAGTCGCAGAGGGAGAACTCTTTCCGGGTTTTCAGAACTTCCGTGAGTTCGTCGCAGAGGCCCAGGAATTCGTCTGCCGCTTTAACCATCTGAGCGCGGTCGCCCTTCTTATATGCTGCTGCGAACTTGTCTCTTAAGGAAAGCGCACGGTTGTCAAGGACCTGACGGCGGGCGTTGACGAGATCGTACTTGAAGTAGTCCGACGAGCCTTCTACCGTTTCGAGAACTTTCAAGGCTTCTTCGAGATCGTTGATGTCGTAGCCCCTGTTGAACAGAGTCGTCCAGTGCCACACATCCTCAAGATTCGGATGCGCGCAGATGATGCTTGAACTGGAGGTCTTGGAGTGTGTTACACTTACCTTGTCTGCATATAAGTGCCAGTATTTTCTGAATGTATCGCTTTTATAACCAAGATGCCTGTCGGCGATGTTGTCTACATATTCGTCTACCGGGAGGGCGTTGTCCCAGGCCTGCTGGAGAACGTGTTCGAAGACGGGTTCGTTGACCCCGAAGCCTTCGAGGGTGGAGCCGAGGCCTATGAAACCGGGGCCGGCGTTCGCTTTGGTTTCCGCTATCCACTCCGCATTCTGGTGGAAGTCGCCTTCGATTCCAGTCATGCCGCCGAAGTTACCGAGGTAACACCAGATAAACGGCTGGCCGTAGAAGCTTTCAGTGCGTTTCCAGATCTGGGTTGCATCGCAGAAGTAGTCGAGAATAATCATCCTGCCCTGAGGAACTGCCGTCAGGTATGCCTTAATGTTTTCGTCTGTCCAGTGCTGCTGATCAGCCCAGAAGAGCCAGCCCATCTGCAACCATACGGCCTCGGGATCGACCGCCGTCATGGAGTCGAAGATTCCGCTGGATATCTTGGCCAGCGTTTCGGGGTCCCAGAACGGGGCGTCTACTTCGTTGAACGGATCCACGCCGTAGATATGGTCGGTGCCGTACATCTTCGTCTGCTCCTCTAGGAAGTCTTTCTGGATCTTCGCATAGATGGGATCCATCGGGCTGAGGAAGGTACAGCGGTACTGGTTCGCAAAACCTCCCCAGTAGCTAACGCGGAAGGTGTCGATTTTTTCCGTTGTCGCTTCGGCGAGTTCGGCGGGGACGTGTCCTGCAAATGCGGGAAGTATCGGGGTCATATTCAGCGCCCGCTCCCGCTTAAGGATGCGCTTCTGAAGCTTCGCCTGGCCGTCGATCCACCCCTGCGGGAGCGGACCCTGCCACCTGTCCAGGTTACACATCCTCTGCCACGGCAGATGTGCCGGGCCTACGAAATACGCGCGGATCTGTTCGTCTGTAAGGCCGTACTTTTTCCAGACCTTCTGCCAGACTGCTTCCTGACCGGTAATTGCCAGAGGCATATTAACTCCGTTCAGAGCCATCCAGTCGATGAACCTCTCCCACTGATCCCACTTCCACCAGGGCATGGTGTAGCCGAAGGTGCAGTAGTTAAGGAAGAATCTGGCGGGGACTTCCGCCTTAGCCTTTACGGGGGTTTCTATCGCGGGCAGTTCGTCTGGGAGTTCGACCGGATTGTAGTCGTACCAACTTACGTTTGCCAGGCAATACTCCTGAAGATATCTGTTGAGGCCTACCGCCATTGAGTTGGCGTTGTTTCCTTTAATCAGGATTTTCGAGCCTTTCTGGCTCAGCTCGTAGGCATCTGTTTCCGAAGAAATCTGTTTGAAGATTATCGATTTGGCCTGCGGGCCCATCACCCTCTCGGCGAGGGCCGCCGCCTGGCGTTCGTCTTTAGTTCCGCAAGCAGTCAACGCTCCGGCCAGCGCAAATATCAGGGTTAGTTTCAGTATCTTCATCGGTCTCTGCAGTTTAGTCCTCTAATTTACGAAGAAAATCGGAGATTTTTATTTGAGATAGCGGATAATCGCCTCTATTGCTTATGTAGCGTGCGTACCGTCAGCTTTAGCCCGGTGGGTACGCACGTTTTAGGCCTTTTTCGTGCGTACCGTCACTTTTTTAGCGCAAGTACGCACTCTTCTAGATGGTATTTGATATCTTTGCGAAGCCAACAAATTTGGCGACTTAAAATTATGAAACGCTTCTTTCTTATTTCAACAGAGCACCTCGAGGAGGCTCTCTGGTTCCGAGACGACGAAGATTTTGCTGTGGGAATGAATTACGTTGCAATTGAAGCTTTCCTGCATAAGGATATTCTCGTCGTGGCTTTTATCCTGATGTCCAATCATGTCCACTTCGTTCTATACGGGGAAAGGGAAGATGTGGATAATTACATTTCTGACTTCAAGGCAAGATACGCTCATTACTACCACATAAAGTATGAAGCATACAATCTTCTACGAGAAAACAAGGTGGAAATTGAAGAAATCAAGGCAGACGGGGAACATTTCGAAAGAGCCGTTGCCTATGTTCTGATGAACTGCGTTGCCGCTAACATCTGCTCCCACCCAAGCCAGTACCCCTGGGGGTCATGGTGTTCATATTTTCGACCAGTAAAGCCCGACGGAAAGAGGCTCGGAGAGTTATCCGTCAGAGCTCGGAGAAAAACACTACATTCGTACGAGGAAATTATTCCACGAAAATGGATATTGGCGGATAAAGGCTACATCCTACCTGACAATTATGTCGGAATCAAAGCTGTAGAAAGCCGCTTCAAAACACCTCAGCGAATGAACTACTTCCTCAACAATTCTTCAAAGGCAAAGAAACGGCTTGAATCTGATGAGAAACTACCCGCATTCCGGGATCAAGTAATCCTTGCCGGGCTTCCCGACTTGATTAGAAGTCTTTTTCAAAAGAAGTCTTTTTCCGAACTAACCAGCGAAGAGCAGACGGAATGTCTTCGACAGATTCGTTTTCGCTTCAGTTCAGACATCACACAAGCGGCCCGCGTTTGCGGAATCTCTTACTCCGGCGCCGCTAAGTTGATCGACAAGACCTGACAAAACGTGCGTACCGTCAGCTTTAGCCCTGTGGGTACGCACGTTTTAGGCCTTTTTCGTGCGTATCGTCGGTCCATTTCCGGAGGGTACGCACGCTTTTAGAGAAGTTCCTACAGGAGCCCCCCCCTATTTCTTCATATGTCTCTTGATGTGCGGGATGAGCCACTCTGCGTAGCGCATCATGCCGAGGTCGGTGAAGTGTGTGTTCTCCACGAAGGCTTCATTGTCGTCGCCGACCATATCGTCTGACTTGAGATACCAAATCTTCTTCTCGCCTTGCTTCTTGAGTTTCTTGAACAGAGCCCTCTGAGCAGCATTCTTTTTGTCGACTTCGTTCCGGATGAAGCTGTCCCACTCATAGTGTGCGAAGTGAGGGTCCTCCAAGAAGAGGATAGGGACATCGGGATGTGCGTCGCGAACTATCCTGAAGAATTTCTCGCCCTCTTCTCCTGCAATCAGATAGTCCCAGGCATTGGGGACGTAGTCGAACACAATCAAAGCGGGATCTTTGACAGAAGCGATAAGCTCCGCAATTTCGTAGTCCAGCAGCGCGTTTCCGCTGAAGCCAAGGTTGATCACCTCGCGGTTCAAACGGCGGGAAATGATGCTGGTGTGGCACATTCCAGGCCTGTTGGCGCAGCCGCCCTGAAGGATCGATGTTCCATACATTACGATCGGCCTTTCATGCTGGGGGCTGTCGACCTTTGGAGGCTCGACCGTAGCGGTAGAATCAACTCCGATCTCGAGCGAGGTAACCCCGTCGTACAGAGGCAGATAGAGCATATATTCGCGCCACTCCGGGGTCATGTTGCCGACGATTTTGTCGGTGGTGGTCCGGTCGTGGATCGCAGATTTCCCAGCGCCCATGAAGCGCCAGCCGTTCTTCTCCGTCAGAGTATAAAGGTCAACGCCGCGCGTACCGATCAGGGTCTGATGGTTCATCTGGTTGCCGAACTTCGCGGTCCAGCGACACCATATCGCCGTGCTGTTTGAGCGAAAGCGGATGTACAGACCCGCGCTATTGCGGCCGAGATACCAGACGGCATCGCGCGAGCGGCCTTCGAACTCGGCCGGGAGGCGCTCATAGCGCTCTTTGGTGTCTTCGCGGGCCTTGCCATAGAGGGGCAGCTCGTCCGCATTGGTCCAAACCTGGGCCATGGCCGTAGAGGCCAGCAAAAGCAGCGCTGCGGCTGCGATAAGTCTACTTGAATTCATATGCGTTCAGCGGGAGATCCCAATCCATGAGTGACGAAATAAACGGGGCGACAACGCTCGCAATTTTACGGTTGCCGCTGAAATTCGGGTGCCACGCGGCCCCAAGGTCGATGTCGTCTTCCCGGAAGGTACCCTTCATGATGGGCACGACCTGGATGTTCGAGAGCCCGCTGCGCTTCACGGCCTCGTAGACATAATCGTCCATAAGTTCGTCACAAGCCGAGGCCATGCAGATGATAGGGACGTCCGGGCCATGGAACTCGCGCACCTTCTCGAGGAGCTTTTTGTAACCCTGACACCAGAGCCAGAGAGCGGGCTGCTTACCCTCGGAGAAGTCGTTGGTCCCAAGGTAGATGACGACCAGGTCCGGCTTGTAGGTCGGGGTCCAAGGGTCCGTCTTCAGCTCATCGAAGGTCTGGGCATAGCGGACTACCATATTCTGGGTCTTGTCGTAGTCGCCGTAGTTGCGGACGACCCCACGGCCGCTGTGGCTGATATGAACCGTCTCGGCATTGAACAGGCGGCCCAGGATATCGGCATACGTGCGGGCCGGATTTTCCTCAGCCACGACGAACGGGCCGTCGTGGTGCAGGGCCTCAATCCCATAACCACAGGTATAGGAGTCGCCTATAAACTCGATCAGGCGGGGACGCGGCTCGGGGGCCTGCTTGAACTGACCGTCTGTATAAAGATTCTGGACGGCAAAGGCGCCAAACTCCCCTTCGTTTCGCTTCTGGAGGATAATTACATGATCGGCCGCCTTCTTCGCAGTGAAGAGAGTGATAAGGGTGTCGGAATTGATCTTCAGGACCTTATCTTCGATGGGGCCCTGCTCCGAGTCGATCCAGAGGTTGAAATATGCGGGTTTGTCTACCGAGCAGGCCAGTTTCAGGGTCTTTCCTTTGAAGGCCACCCTGAAGGAAGTCGCGCTCCAATCGAACCAGACGGATCCATCTTCCTGGACCTCGGTTCGTCCGATATAGGAAATCTTGCTGTCAGAGCCCTTGATAGTTTCGGCTCCGCAAATAGTGCAGGCGAGCAGCAGCGCCGCTGCAATTAATGTGGTTCGTTTCATAACTACAAATTTATCAAAAAAGGGGCGCAACTACTTCACCAGGTTACCGCTGAAATCCACCGGTTTCTCGAAGGGATCGAGGTAGCGGTCAAGGAGGATTGCGGCCTCAAGGCGGGTGATCGGGGTATCGGAACCAGCGGGGACGTCGACCTGAGCGCCAAGTCCGGCGAGCAGTTCGTAGAATTCGCCGACCGTGACGGGGTCGTCTGAATCGACCACGACAAGGTCGTAGTACTCTCCCATATCGAGCTCGTTCCATTTCAAAGGATCGCCCGCGCGGAACCAGGACTCGTTCGCCCAGCCCACATTGCGGCCGATACCGCGCAGAATGCCCGTGCAGCCTATGCGCTGAATAGCCTCGAAGCCCTCTTCGCCCGGCTTCAGATCGAGCCATGGCTGGAGGTAGGCGCCGGCGGCGAGCAGCGCTTTCTGGACCGAACGGACGTCGACCTCGCGAACCGCGCACCCGCGCCCCACAGAAAGCGCAGCCAGCACGCCGGCCGTCTGGCCGATCTCCACCACCACCGGTTGAAGCCTGGTGGAACCGTTAATCAAATTGGTCACGCTTATCGACTTCTCCGCCACGATCAGGTCTTCGACCTCGAGCGGGACGAGAGTTCCGAGCGGCAGAGTGAACGACGGGATGGGCGCGAAATGCAGGCGCGGGAGCGCGTCCCAACCGGGATATGCATAGTGATGATGGTCCACCGGGTAATCGCCCACGCAGACGCCCGTGCGGTAAGCGTTGGTAGAATAGCGGTCGCGCGCCTCGTCCAGAGTGAACAGATGTTCGCCCTCGATACGGCGGCTCTCGCGATAGTACGGGAACAGCGCGAGCCCATCCTCCGACGGATATTCGTCTGCCAGCCCGAGATTCTTCATCCCAAGGCTAGTCTGGAGGAAATACAGGAACCCGAGCGTGCGCTGCTTCGCGACTGCGATAACGGAATCCCTCTGCTCGCGCGTCATATCTATAATATTGGCGTAGAAGTCGTTCGCTTCCACGGGCCAGTTTATCATCATCTCCCCGCCGGGCAGCAGGCCGTAGGAGAGCATCATCTCCGGCGACCACAGCGGCTGCCCCTTCGAGATTGATTCGTCGTTGAGCGGGTTCTTGCAGCTGTTGATGTACTTCCGCTGGTCGTAGCCCTCGGGCATGGGGATGGTCATGTCCGCGTCCGGGCCGTAGTCCTTGATCGTCATGACCATGGTCATGTCCTGGACGATATCGTTGCCTTCTTCGAGGGCCATCTCCTCGCCTGTGTACGAGCGCGGGTCGAAGCCGATATGGTACGCGACTCCGCAGGCCTTGGCTACGTCTCCGAGCTCGGTACCGTCGATCAGGATCTTGCAGCGCACGGTCTTCCCCCTGCCTGCCGCGTCCTCGAAGCGAACGTCCCAGCCCTTTTCGAGCTTCTTCGCCTCCACAAAGCGCAGGCCCTTCTCCACCTTCAGATTCTTCTCGGCCGCGGAGAGGTCTTCGAGGATCTGTTCGCCGACCTTAGGCTCGAACTGGATATGGCTGACCCATCCGGTCTTAAGGTTTTCGTAGCCGCCGTAATGTTCGGCCACGGCATCCGTGAACTCGCGGAACAAGCCGCCGCGCAGGCGGTAGTTACCGTCGATGGCCGAGACTCCGGCGGAAGTGAGCATACCGCCGAGCCAGGGCCTCGACTATGAGGGTGTTCACCCCGCCCCTGGCGGCCTGAATTCCGGCCGCAGTTCCGGAGGCGCCGCCGCCCACTACCAACACATCTACGTTTTGGGTGCAAGACATCGCGAAAGCGATTGCTGCAATAAGAAGAAGGTTATGTTTCATTGGTTAATAAGTTTCAGGTCAAAGTTAACAAAAAAAAAGAGGGTGACCCAAAGGCCACCCTCAATTTTTGGGAGATATCAAGAATTAGTACTTGAACTCGAGGAGAGCAACACCGGCGCTCTTCAGACCGACACCGAAGTAAATCTTGGCGCCGACCTTGAGAACTACGAGGTTACCGCAAGCATTTCCGGAAGCGGTGCCGGTAGCGAGATCGTAGGTGCAGATAGCCTTTGCTCCAACGAGATCCTTCTCAGGATCGCCGGTAGGCAGTGCATATACGCGCAGGGTTGCACCGAAGGAGTTACCTCCGTTGTAGCCGAGCATCTCGATGAGAGCCATATACTGCTTTCCACCAGCGGTGAAGAAGTTGGCTCCACGGGTCATCCTCCTGTTGACATCAGCGTTGAGGTCGCCGAGGGTGATGGTAGCTGCGGTTGCGTTCTCTGCTCCGTCGGTCAGGATCATATCGTCCTTACCGCCTTCGAGCTGGAAGTAATACTTGCCGTCTGCGAAAGGAACCATCTCAGCCATGTTGGCGTTCGAAGGCATTCCCTTGATGGTAACGATGGAAGTAGGAGCGGTAAGAACCTCTGCGCCCGGCTTGAAGGTCAGGTAGCGGCCGTTGTCGGCGGAACCAGTCTTGTAGTCAACTGCGTAGACGGTCATGTTGTCCTTGGTTCCAACTACGGTGATCTTGTCGCCGAGACGATACTGATCCTCACCAGGCATATTGACAAGAGTTGTAAGGTTGGCACCATCATAGGTGAATACCTTGAACTTCTTGGCAGTGTTGAGGGCCATAGTGCTGAGAACCACGGTACCATCGGAAAGGGTGGCAGCGCCGCAGAGGCCCGGCCAGTGACCTTCGGTATCCTCGAGAACCTGATCCTTCTGGAGAGATCCGTCTGCGAGAGAGAGGGTGTAGATGTGGCCGGATGTTGCAGGCAGATACATTGCGTTCTGGTTGATTGCAATGTTGCGGACATTTGCGATGTCGACATCTGCATTCCAGGCCTCATCGTCGATGTGCTTCCAGATGAGAGCGATCTCAGGATCCCTTGCGGGAGCGGTGGTAGGAGCGTTGAAAGCGATGCTTGAAGGCTTAATTGTAACACCTGCGAAGAGGTAGTCAGCCATTGTGTAGACGCTGGAAACAGCCTTGGTCACTGCAGGGCCATAGATGTTGTCGTCGTTGACGCCGTCGCCGAGGATGAGAGCTCCCTTGTAGGCGTTGAAGTCGCTGTAGAGCTGGATAGCCTCGCCTGCGACACTGAACTCGTTACCGGTGAGGGTTGCATAGGTGCGATCCATTACGCGGATAACCCACTCTTTCTTTCCAAGTCCGTTGAAGACGTTGCCGCTCCAAAGAACATCTGCGTCGTGGGTCTGGTTCGGGCAGTAGCAGCCTTCAGGATCAGCATCGAAGGTACAGTTGAGAACCTGGATGTTGCTTGCCTGAGAGATCCAGAGCATCGACATCGAGCTCTTGAAGTCTGCATTTGCGAGAGTAGCGTCGAGATGGACGTTGTTGAGGACTACATTGCTTGCGCCGGCCTCGACACGTGCGAGGTAGTTGTGGCCCCAGTTGTAACCATCAGAAGCATCTGCAACAGTAAGAACGTTGTTGGTAACGCCTTCCTTGGTCTTGAGGGTGAGATCCTGGAGAACGACGGAACCGGCGATTTCGATGTTACCGTTGATGATAACCTTGTCGCGGGATGCGCCAGGAGCGCCCTTGATAGTGACGGACTTGCCGGCAGGGATCTTGATGTTGTCATCGATCTCGCCTTCAGCAACCTCGATCACTGCGCCGTTTGTGGCGGCTGAGAGAGCTGCGGAAACGGTAGGATACTTGATAACGCCGAGAGTCACGATACCACTGCCGCCCTTGACTGCAGGATAAACGGACTTCTCACCAGCTGCATCGTGGACACCACCTTCGCCGATCTGGGTCTTACCGGTGTAGAGGCGGACGACCTTATCGGAATAGGTATTGGAATCCTCGGAAGTAAGCTTGCAGTCAGCATCGCAAACAATAGCAGGGGTAACGGTAGGTCCGACAACATAGAGGTTGAAAACGTTTTCTGCGGTGTCAATCAAGTTGTTTGTGAGGGTGACATCGACAGTAGCGTAAAGCCTACCCATGTAGGACTTGTATGCGTTGGCGAGTGTGTTATGATCGATGGTATACTTACCTGCTCCGTAAAGCTGGAAACCACGGCATCCGCCGAAGTCTGCGTGGCAGTTAGTAATGTTGATGACAGAACCAGCCTTAGATCCCTTGTCGAAGATCATGGTAGGAGTTGTTGCGGTATAGGCAGGATCTGTACCGTCGAAGGTAACGTTGTTGATGTTGATTACGTTGTCGCCGTCGTAGATAGCGATACCGGTTCCATAAGTAGGGTTGAGGTTATCAAGTATACCTGTTCCGTCAGGACGGATAACCAGATCCTGGATAGTGGTCGGGAGACCACCAGGAATGGTAAGACCCTTAATGACAACCTTGGAAGGATCTGCAGCGGGAACGCCGTAGAAACGAGGCTTGATCACGAGTGATTTGATAGCTTCGTTAGCAGGGAGAACGATACGATCGAGTTCGGCATCCTGAGAGATAATAATCTGAACTGATCCGTCTGTTCCGATGTTCTGGCCATCAGCGGTAGCGGTGGCAAGGGCTGCTGCTGCATCTGCCCATGTTGAATAGCCTTTCTGGTTGTTCAGGAAGAAGGTTGTACAACCATCCTGGGTAACAGCGAGGTTCTGTACGATGTTTCCTTCAGGGTCCTTCACGATTACGTGGCCAGTACGAGCCTTGCAGGAAGGAGTAACTGCGACCTTGACGGTGACCTCATACTCTTCGGTTGCTTTGGTTCCCTCGAAGGTGAGCCAAGGTACGTCGGAGGAGAAGGTAACACGGACGTTGGAAGCGACTTTCATATTGAAGCTGTCGCTCCAGAAGTAAGCAGTACGGGCGAAGGTTGTTGAAACCTCGAGTTCCTGGCCAACGATGTTGATGGTCTTTACAGAAACTCTGCCGTCTCCGCGGTCTGCCATCACTACGATGCTGTTCTCGGTAAGAACTGCAGGAGCGGTGATGAGGATCTCAGGAGAGTTCTCGCTGACTTTTGCGGTGTAATTTCCACCGGCAACGACATGCAGCTTAGTCTCAGGAGTTGCACCGTTTACACGATAAGGGATTGCTGTTGTAGCAGAAGCCTTGAGGACTGCATCTTCGGTGAGGAGTTCGAGACCGAAATCCACTGCGAGAGGCAGTACGAAGGTTGTTCCATCTACGAGCTTGATGATGACGGTGTCGCCGTCCACCTCAACGCTGGAGAAGAAGGAATCGCCGTCTGCACCATCCTTACCGGGAGCGCCATCCTGTCCGTTGGTACCGTTGGTACCGTTTGTTCCGTTGTACAGAACAAGGACATCGTTGTTGCTGAGGGTGATGGTCCATCCTGTAGCAGTCTGAGCGACTGACTGGATAACTGCACCAGCCTGGAGTTTCTCGATAGCGGCTTTGTTGGCTGCTACCTGAGTTTCGAGAGCAGAGACTCTGGAATTGAGGTCATTGACCGCAGTCTGAATCTCCTTGGTACAACCCACCATAAGGAGAGCCGCGCCAAAAATAGCTAACAAAATCTTTTTCATGAATTTTGGTTGGTTAAAAAAGTATTATAAGGTTGGTTTGAAATTTTCGTATCGGATGTAAAGTTAGTAAATTTTTTTAATCCTCGATGTAAAATAATTAAATACAATATCATTTGCCGAGGGCCTGATCGATACCGGCTTTAGCGTAGCGCCACTGATCTGCCTTCTTGAGGTGGATCATATCGAAGAGGAAATAACCGTCGCAGGCGTCGTAACACGCTTTAACAGAATTCGTTATAGCGGCGTTCTCTTCGTCCTGAGAGTATTTGTCAGTGTCGTCCCAGTTGCCAACGTCCGGTCCTCCGGCCACTATCGGACATGCGGAACCTATTTTCTGCTTCGCCAGGCGGCAGAAGCCCTGCATAGTCCACTCGCTATTGCCGTATACTGCACCGGGGCTAGCATACGCACCTATGAGCATGTGGTCGCAGTGGTCTGCAAAACCGTAGTTCTTATAGTCCGCGGTAGCCCATGTGCTATAGTAGGCACTGGTATTGTATCCAGGGCTCGCCCAGTTCACACCGACATCGTAATATTGGCTGTACCAACCACCCACATAGACGCCGAACTTGATGTCGGGGTTCTGTTCGTGAGCTATGTCGTGGGCCTTCTCTACGAAATCGTGGATAACCTTCGCGCGCCACTCAAGCCACTTCTTATAGTACTTGGGCAGCTTCGACGGCTGGGTGGAATAAGTAGTTCCCGCAGGGAGGATATCCGAGGGCCACTCGAGGGTGACGACTCCTATATAGTCCATGAACTGCGTCTTCGACTCGTTCGAAAAGTCGGTCTGAAGACCAACGTAGCGGCAGCGGTCGAGGATGATTCCATCCAGGTCCTTGTACGAAGCGAGGTCCTTGATGAGCTGAAGGAGGTAAGCCTGCACGTCTGGATTGGCGGGATTAAAGAACAGTGTACTCTGCCCTGCATCAATCGCGTTCATGATCCCTGACTGAAGGTTGTAGCTGGTAGCCCAGCTCTTCTTCGACGCGTCGCGGTAGAGGATGCCCTGCTGGCCGAGACTGGTCTTATTTCCTCCGACCATGGTGTTGATGGCGGCATGGACACGAAGCCCGAGGGAATGTCCGGCCTCGATAAAGGCCTGGAGATAGTCCCAATCCGCGGTCCGCTCGAATTTCTTGTAGCCGCCGGTCGTCCATGCTCCCAGCCACTCGACCGGGGAGCCGACCGATGACGAGAAGAGGATGTCGCCCGTAGTCGGGCGCACGTCTACCACTACGTCTGTAAAGCCGGTGTCCTTCGCGAGCTGCAGGTCGCGCCTGATATTCTCCTTGGAGTTGGCGAAATCCGGGAAATTCGCGGCCGCGTCGATCCAGATGTAGAAGGGCTTGGTCGCGACGGGCTCCTGAGGGTCCACGGGACCCGTGTTCGTTGAGTCGTCGGGAGTCGGAGTGGGGTCCGGATCGGGAGTCGGATCAGGCAGCTGCCACTCAGGGGTCTTGAATCTCCCGCTGTCGTCGCCGCAGGCGGATACACCCACGATCGCGACGGCAGCGAGAACAAATGCTGTAATTAGCGCTCTTTTCATACTACATATTGAGGCAGTCGAACTGCACGCGAGCGACCTTACCGCCGCTGAACATGAAGTAGACGTCCATATAGAAGCCGTTTTCGGACACTCTCACGGCCACGTCTCCAGTCTGGTTGGCGTTGGCTATATTGGCGGTCACGAATGCGCCGTAAACGCCCTTGTCACACTGCCAGCAGGTGGCGTCGAGGTTCTCCTGACTCAGGTCGTAGAGATAGATGACATCGTCTGCGCCCCAGGTGAAGCCGTTGATGGTGTTCGAGACCATGAAGCCCACTCCGTTGAAGAAAGCGTAGTCGATTGCATTAGGAACCCAGTTTACACTGTAGTCCGGGCTCTTATACCTGATGGTGTGGTTCTTACCGTCCATCCAGAGGTGGTTGCGCTCGCCTCCGGTGATTGCGGAATAGCTGGAGAGGAAGTAGTCTGCAGTGACATCGGTAGCGCTGGAGTAAACCACGTCGCAGTTGTAGGTCCAGGGGCCCATCTTGGTATCGGCAACTGTCACAAGATCAGGTGTCGGATTAAGCACGCCTCCCACAACTGTCCAGCGATAGAACTCGTTGGCACCCTGATAGACCGGGGCGGTGATGATGGCATCTCCGTCGAGATCTCCGTAGACAGACATCTTGCGGCCCATTGACTTGTCCGTATCGAGGGTGATATACAGTGACGGAGTTCCGCCTATGCCCTTAATGCGCCAGATCTTGAAGGTTGCGCCGTCGTTGGGTGTGAGGTTGCAGACGAGGATGTTGTCCTTGCTGTCAGCAGTGCAGTAGAAGTTGGTCACATTGCCCTTGAAGTCGAGAGCGATAGTGCCGGTCTTCTCGCCCGTCTCGGCGTTGAGGACGACCATGTCTTCGTCTCGGGTGTTCAGGATTACGTAATCCTTGATGACTGCAATACCGCCGGTAAGGAGGGTATTTCCGATTCCGAGGGAGTTGAGATCTGTAGTCCACATGAACTTCTCGCTGCCGTAGCGCATACCCTTTGAGAGAATGTCGGGGGTATCTGCCGCAACCGTATACGTAGCCTTTGTAACGCCGTCCTGGGCGACCACGGTAATATCTACGGGGTCCGAGTAATCGAGAGCGGTCACGGTAGGATCCGTACCCACGAAGGAAGCTCCGAACGACAGGGTAATATCTGCGAGCTGCACTCCAAGAGGAGAGTCGTAAATAACCGAGATGGCCTTGGAGGCTTCGTTGATAACGCCGGTCAGGTTAAGCGCGGGGAGGGAGAATTTAGTAATCTGGCAGAGATTGCTCTTACGTATCTCGGCCCTCAGCTGATAAGTCTTCTTTTCCTTGCGCTGGTCCGTAACCGTAATATAGTTATCATCCTTCGTAAAGTCTACGAACAGGAGCGGCGGATCGACCACCACGTTGTCGTCGAGATTGGCTACGACTTTAACCTTGGTCAGATCCGACATCTCCAGATGGGACGCAGAATTGGCGGGATAAGTGTAGGGGAAGACGATGGTGATGACGCCGGTCTCGTAGTTGATTTCGCTAGGAAATTCGTTCTCCTCACGGTCGTCGTAGAGGAAATAGGCTGTAACGCTGTTGATGCCGTAGCGCGACTCCGAAGGCATCAGCGTTTCAGGCTCCTGGCATGAGGCCAGCATCGCTGCGGCTACCGCAATTATTATGTACAATATCTTTTTCATAGGGCTTATTTCCATTCGTCATACTGAACAGCCAGCTTGTTGTCCTTGAGCTCGTCGTCGGGCACAGGCAGGCAATAGAGTTTCGAGAAGAAGCGGCGGTCTTCGAGATCGCAGGCGACATATTCGTAGGTGTTGCCCGTGATCATGAAGCCGTGGACACGGTAGCCCGTGAGCTCGGTATGGGCGACCTTCCAGCGGCGGAGATCCCAGAAGTAGTGTCCTTCGTAGGCAAGCTCCACCTTGCGCTCGCGGCGGTAAGCGGCCCACCAGTCGTCGCCGGTGAGGTTCTTGCTGTGGAGACCGACCCTCGTACGGACCTGGTCGACCGGGTTCTGATAGGAGAACGCGGAAGCGCCGGAGCGGTAAAGGGCCTCGGCTTTATTGAGCAGGACCTCGGCGTAGCGTATCTCGACCCAGGTCTGGGTGCTCTGTACGCCGCGGAGGTCTGTATGAGACTCGTCCACAAGCTTGCGGAGGAAGTAACCGGTAGTAGTCTTACCGTAGGAGTAAGGAACGGTTCCATATTCGACGAACTCGCCGTTCTCGCCATGGACGCTGCAGCTCATAGTCTTACCCTTCCACTCGCAGCCGGGATAGATGACGGTTGCGGCGAAGCGGGGTTCGAGCGACTCGTAGTTCGGGCGGTTGGTGGCGGTTCCGTTGTGCCATGCGGACCAGTCAAAGTCGGTTCCGTCGTAGCGCTCGTAGGTCTCGACCATTTCCTGGGTCGGGGTACCGAGGGCGCCGTAGTCGTAGCCATCGCACAGAGGAACGTAGTCCTGATCGAAGGTGTGGTTAGGACCGGAGACGGTGTACTTGAACTCAAGGATGCTTTCCTTGTTGCCGCCCTTCCATGAATCCTGATACTTGTCCATGAGGCCGTACTTGCCGCAGGAGATAACCGAATCCGCAGCCATTATGACATCATCCCAGCGCTCGGCATAAAGCATTGCGCGGGTCATCATAGCGTAAGCGGCGTACCTGGTTACACGGCCGTTGTCGGTAGATTTCCAGCTCGCGGGCAGGTTTTCGGCGGCGAACTTGAGGTCATCGTAGATGAACTGCCAGGTTTCTTCACCGCTGCTGAGGGCTTTGTCGTTTCCTACCGGGAGAGAATCGTAGAGGATGACTCCCTTCGGGTGACGCTTGGCCAACTGGAAGTAAATGTAGGCGCGGAAGAAGCGGGCCTGGGCCTCGAGCAGAGTGTTCTTCTCGTCAGAGAGCTTGGAGAACTTCTTCATCGAGTCAAGGAAACCGTTGATTCTGCGGATATTCTCATAGGCCGTACCCCAGATGCCCCAGAGGCAACCGGCTGTAGTAATCGCTTCGGGGTTTACTACATAGTTATTGGGGTGTCCGGCTTTGTGGCCCAGGGACATACTTCCGTACTTGAAGGTATCTGTAAGACTCTCAGTCATACTGCCTCCGAACTGGTAGTTTCCGAACTGGCCGTACTTGCTGAGGTAGGTATAGAAACCGTTGACATACAGCTGGGCCGAGCTTTCGTCGCGCCACACGAGTTCGTCTGTGAGGTAGGTATTGTTTTCAGTTCCGTCGAGCCATTCGTTACATGAAACGAAGGCGAGGGCTGCAATTATTATCGCTAAATACTTTTTCATATCCTGTCCTCCTTAGAATGTGATTTTAACACCGACCTGATAGGTCTTTTGCTGAGGATAATAACCGTTGTTCACACCCGGCTGCTCAGGATCGATGTTGTATTTCGTCAGGCCGCTGAAGGTGAGCAGGTTGGAGCCCTGGAGATAGAAGCGGAGGGCGGTGATACCTACTGGCTTGATGATAGACTGCGGGAGGGTGTAGCCCAGCTGCAGGGTCTTGAGGCGCAGGTAAGATCCGTCGCGATACCAGAAAGTAGAAGAGTAGGCGTTGTTCGAGCTCAGAGGTGTGATGGTCGGACGCGGGAACTCGCCGTCTTTATTTTCGGGTGTCCAGGAGTTTTCGAGAAGGAACAGAGGAGAGTTTCCTCCGTGGTAGAAGGGCTTGGTAAGGAAGGTGTTGTCCATGATTCCTTCCGAACCCGTAGCAGTATAGACACCGGTCAGGGAAACCGTACGGCCGGTTGCGCCCTGCCAGAGCATGTCGAGGTCTATTCCGCGCCATGAGGCGAAGAGGTTGATAGAGCCCTGCACCTTAGGATAAGGGCTGCCGGCTACGTAGCCGCGGTCCTGTGCGTAGGTAATCTTACCGTCTCCATTGCGGTCGAGATACTTGATGTATCCGGCTGCAACCCTCGATCCGGGGATGGTTGCGGAGTTGGCGGCGTCTGCATCTGTCTTGAAGAGACCGAGGGCGATGAAGCCCTGCTGGGCGCCGACTTCCTTGCCGGTAAGCTTGAGGTAGTCGGGGGTATTGTCAGAGTCTCCAGCGTAGTACAGCCAACGGCGGTAAGCGTAGGAGAGAACGACCTTTGCTCCGTAGTTGAGTTCTCCGATGTAATTATTGTGGCGGAGAGTCAGGTCGAAGCCTTTGTAGTCTCTCTTGTTTTCGTTGCCGTAGGAATAATAGTATCCTCCGCGTGAGGGAGCGTAGGATCCGGTAACGCCGGAAAGAATATCGTACTCATATTTATAGAATACGTCGAACTCGAGTCCGAGGAGTCCCTTCCAGGCTTCGAAATCGATACCTGCGTCGTAGTTGAGGACCTTGGCCCAGGTGAGATTCGGATTACCGAGGGTGCTGGCGTAGACCATACTCTGGCTCGCGCCTCCGAATATAACCTGTTTCTTGCTGAGTGAAACGAGGTCCATGTACTGGTAGGCCGCAACGTTGGAGTTGGCGGTCTTACCTACGCTGGCGCGAAGTTTCAGGAGGTCGATTCCGTTTACGTCGAACCAGTCCTCTTTATTGATTACCCAACCGGCAGATACACCGGGCAGCGAGACCCAGCGGGCGCCGGCTTTTCCTCCGAAGACATAGGAACCGTCGTAACGGAACGAAGCCTCGAGGAGGTACTTGTCTTTATAGGAGTAGTTCAAACGACCTACGTAACCGGCCACTCTGGAATGTCCGCTGTAACCGGAGATTGCAGGAATCTTCTCGGAGCCGTCTCCGGTCTGGTTGGAGATGTAGTTGAGTTCGTCTTGCTGAACGAAGTCGAGGCCCCAGCCGGTAGCGCCGAATGCATGGGACCTGTTTTCGCGGGTCTCGAGCAGGGCGAGGGCATGGATTTTATGGTCTCCGAACTTTCCGTCGTAGTCGATGCTGGTCTGGGTTGTAATGTTGTAAGACCATGCGCCGCCTTCAGTGATGCTGGTGCTGGTTCCGCGGGCATCCGTAGAAAGACCGTAGGACAGGTCCTGAACTCCGGAGGTAGGCAGGGTCAGAACCGCTGTATAGTAAGGAGTCGCGAGCTGCTTTCCGAACTGGAAGTTGGCGTCGAACGAGACCATCTCCTTCAGCGACAGGCCCTTGATGAAGGGGACGTCGTACTGGAGGGCCATATTACTCTGGATATAGGAGTAATTGGTATCCTGATGGCCGGTTTCGTCTGCCGCGGCGATAGGGTTGACCCATGAAGAAGCGGTCCTGGTGGAAACCGGATAGACCGTTCCGTTGATCTCGTAGGTTTCGGGAACATACGGGAGGGCGCGGACAGCCTGCTGAGGGATGTTGCTCCAGTCGCCAGGGTCAGCCGAGAAGCCGGGGCGGTGTCTCTTCTCGAGACGTCCGGCGAGGTTGACCGTGAAGGTAAGGTCGTCTGTAATCTTGGCGTCTACATTCGAGCGGAGGTTATAACGCTGATAGTAGAAGTTGCTTACGTTACCCTGCTGGTCGTAGTAACCGAGGGAGGTGAAGAACTTCACTCTGTCGTTTCCGCCGGTAGCGCTTATGTTGTGGTGTTGAGTAACACCTGTTCCGAAGGTCTTCTCATACCAGTTGGTGTTTCCCCAACCGTGTGTTCCTTCCGTCATCCACTGGACGTGTTGCGCGGTAAAGACGGGAGTGAAGGCGGTGTCGAAAGCGTCGCAGTCCAGCTCGTAGGCCTTGTTGTACCAATAAGCGTACTCGGGGCCGTCCAGCAGACGGAGCATATTGGTGTTTCGGCTGATACCGTACTCTCCGTTGTAGGAGATGCGGGTCTTCTGGGAGTCTCCCTTCTTAGTAGTCACGAGGATAACGGCGCTGGAGTTCAGACCGTACATCGCAGCGGAAGTAGCGTCCTTCAGAACGGAGATGCTTTCGATTTCGTTCGGCTCGATTTCATTGAGGTCGCGCGCGACACCGTCTACGATGCAGACAGCGCCTTGTCCGCGGACGAGCAGCGAGGCGCCGTCGGCGCCTGGCTGGCCGCTCTCCTGGAGAGCGACGACACCCGCAACGCGGGTTCCGACCGCGGTCGAAACACCCACTGCGGGAGCCTTGAGGATTTCCGAACCCTTGACGGTAGAGACCGCATTGGTAAGGGAGGCTTTTTGCTGGGTACCGTAACCAACGACGACCACTTCGTCGAGGATGGTTGAGTCGTCTTCCAGTGTTACGTTGATAGTTTTCTGGTTGTTTACGACCACTGTTTTTGTCTTCATTCCGAGGAACGAGACTTCCAGTGTAGCATTGCCGTTGACGATAATACTATACAGACCGTCAAGGTCCGTGATTACGCCATTACTGGTTCCGAGCTCGAAAACCGACGCCCCGGGGATAGGATCACCGTGGGTGTCTGTCACTTTACCCTTCACCGTTTGTTGCGCGAAGGCGGTAATGACCGACAGCGGCAGCAGCAATGCGAGAAGAAGCAAATGCTTGTGTTTCATTGATTGTTTTGGTTAGTAATGTGGTTCAATACCCAAATATACGAAAAAACGCAGAAAATCATTAAATTTGTGTACACTGAAACTAATTTCTAACTATATGACATCAAGAAGATCTTTCCTTAAAACGGCTGCGGCGGCGACTGCGGCCGCGGCGGCGGCCCCGCTCCTGAGCGGCTGTAACGAAGCTCCCGCATTAGAAGGCGCAGACCGCGGATCCTGGCTGATAGTCCCTAAAGCCCAGGGCCTCAGGATTACCGGAACTTTCCTCGACGAGATCTCCCACGACATCCCCCACCAGAACTGGGGCCCGAAGGAGTGGGATCAGGACTTCCAGAACATGAAGGCGATCGGTATCGATACCGTCATCATGATACGCAGCGGCTACCGCAAGTTCATCACCTGGCCGAGCAAATACCTTCTCAACAAGGGCTGCTATATGCCTTCGATGGACCTCCTGGAGCTCTTCCTCACCCTCGCGGACAAACACGAAATGAAGTTCTACTTCGGTCTCTACGACTCAGGCGTTTACTGGGATACCGGGAACATGATGTACGAAACCGAAGTCAACAAATTCGTCATCGACGAAGTCTGGAAGAACTACGGCCACCACAAAAGCTTCCAGGGCTGGTATCTCTCTACGGAAATCTCACGCGCCACTAAGGGCGCTGTAGACTGCTTCTATACCATGGGTAAAATGTGTAAGGACGCCAGCGGCGGCCTTCCCACCTTCATCTCCCCCTGGATAGACGGAAAGAAAGCTGTCAGCGCCGCCGGCGGAAACCTCAGTAAAGCTGAAGCCGTCAGCGTCCAGCAGCACGAAAAGGAATGGGACGAGATCTTCTCAGGCATCCATGAAGTGGTGGATGCGGTCGCCTTCCAGGACGGCCATATCGACTACGACGAACTTGACGCCTTCTTCTCGGTCAACAAAAAACTTGCAGACCGCTACGGGATGCAGTGCTGGACGAACGCCGAGACCTTCGACCGCGACATGCCTATCAAGTTCCTCCCCATCAAGTTCGACAAACTCCGCATGAAACTGGAGGCCGCCGCCCGCTGCGGCTACGACAAAGCCATCACCTTCGAGTTCTCACACTTCCTGAGTCCTCAGTCGGCCTACATCCAGGCAGGACACCTCTACGACCGTTACAAAGAATACTTTAACATCAGATAACCATGGCAAAAGAAAAAGTCAATATGGGATACGTCGTATTCCTGGCAGTGGTAGCCGCCATCGGCGGTATCCTCTTCGGATACGACACAGCTGTTATTTCCGGAACCACCAAAGCCGTTACAACTCAGTTCGCCCTCAACACCATCCAGGAAGGCTGGTATGTAGGCTGCGCCCTGATCGGCTCCATCATCGGAGTGCTCGTGGCCGGCATGCTCTCAGACGGCATCGGCCGTAAGAGGACCATGCTCATCGCGGCCCTCATGTTCTCGATCTCCGCATTCGGATGCGCCGTCGCGGCGAACTTCAGCCAGCTCGTGGTCTTCCGTATGTTCGGAGGCTTCGGAATCGGCGTGGTCTCGATCGTCTCCCCCATGTACATCTCCGAGGTCGCCGTCGCGAGTAAGCGCGGAACCCTCGTAGCCCTGTACCAGCTGATGATCACCCTCGGCTTCCTGCTGGCCTACCTCGTCAACTTCATTATATATAAGAATGTAGACGAAAGCGTCACCGGTTCCCTGATGACCAACATGTTCAACTCCGAATATTGGAGGGGCATGCTCGGATGCAACCTCATCCCCGACATCATCTTCCTCGTGGTGATCTTCTTCATCCCCGAAAGCCCGCGCTGGCTGCTCGTCAAGGGCCGCGGAGCCGAGGCTTCGACGATTCTCCAGAGGATCTACATTACCGAAGAAGAGGCCTCCAAGCAGGCCGGCGAGACCCTCGAGGCCATCGGCAGCGAGGTCAAGGCCAACTGGAAGGAGATCTTCGAGCCCGGCATTTTCCGCGCCGTCCTGATCGGCTGTGCGATCGCTATTCTCGGCCAGTTCATGGGCGTCAACGCCGTCCTCTACTATGGCCCCAAGATCTTCGAAGACGCCGGCATGACCGGAGACGTCTCCCTGCTCTCGACCGTGCTCGTAGGAGCGGTGAACTTCCTCACCACCATCATCGCGACCGTCATCATCGACAAAGTCGGCCGCAAGCAGCTCGTCTACTGGGGCGTCAGCTCGATGATCGTCTGCCTACTCGCGATCGCGCTCTACTTCTTCAAGGGAGCGGCCCTCGGCCTTGGAAACGGCTTCCTGCTCGCCTTCTTCCTCCTCTACGTGTTCTCGACCGCCATCTCGATCAGCGCCGTGGTCTTTGTCATCCTCTCGGAGATGTATCCCAACCGCGTGCGCGGACTCGCGATGAGTATCGCCGGCATGGCGCTGTGGGTCGGAACCTACCTCATCGGCCAGCTCACGCCCTGGTTCCTGGCGAACCTCACCCCCGCCGGAACCTTCCTCATGTTCGCGGTCATGTGCGTCCCGTACATGCTCATCATGTGGAAGCTTATGCCTGAGACGACCGGTATGACGCTCGAAGAGATCGAGCGCTATTGGAAGAGCAAGGGCCGGAAATGAACAAACGAATAGCTTCGATCGACGCGCTGCGCGGGATTGCCATCATCATGATGATCCTCTGCTCGTCGATCGGCTGGAACTCCGGCCTCCCGGCGTGGATGTTCCATTGCCAATGCCCTCCGCCTACCTATGCCTTTGACCCCATGGTCAAGGGCATAACCTGGGTGGACCTCGTGTTCCCGTGGTTCCTCTTCTCGATGGGCGCCGCAATCCCGTTCGCGCTGGGGTCCCGTCTCCGGAAGGGGATGAGTTTCGGGCAGATCTCGCTCGGACTCGTACGCCGCTGGCTCACTCTCGCGGCCTTCGGACTCGTCCTCGGCAACGCCGGCGCTGTTACCGACCACGCCGCTTGGGCCCCCAGCCTCCTGAGAATCGGCATCTGGTGCGGGCTTTTCCTCGCGCTCTGGAGGGTACCGGGCAGGCGCGGCTGGGTCGTGAACCTCGCCGGCGTGTTAGTGCTAGTCGCGATGCTGCTTGTCGAGCGTTTCGCCTTCGGCGTGGAACTGGGATTCCACCGGATCGACATTATCATCATGGTCCTGTCCATGGTGGCGCTGCTCGGCGGATTCGCCTGGCTTCTGACGCGCGAACGGCTCATCTGGCGCCTCGCAATCCTCGCGCTGGTCTTCGTAACTAAGGAGGTCAATTGGCAGACCCATGCCCTCGACTTCCTCGCGTTCCCTGACTGGATCGACTGGCTGCTGCGCTGGTCTTATGCCCAGTACCTGTTCATCGTCGTGCTCGGCACAATTATCGGCGACATTATCATGCAGGTGTCGCAGGACGGCGGCCCTGAGGCGCTCTGCGCGTCGCCGCGCGACTGGCAGAGCACCGTCGCCGCCGGGCTGTGCTTCCTGATGACCCCCATCGCGCTTGCATCTGGATACTGTTCACTATCGTTTTCGCCCTCGGCGGACTCGCGATGTGGCTCACCAGGCGCGACAAGTCGGCATGGGCGGCGATAATGAGAATAGGCCTCGCAGCGCTGCAGTTCGGAATCGTTTTCGATCCCATCGACGGAGGAATCACCAAGGACCACTGCAATATGAGCTACATGCTCTCTACCGCCGGCCTCGCCTGCCTGATGGTCTCGTTCCTGCTGTGGTGTGAAAGTTCTGAAACCCTTCGCGGAAAGAGCCTAAGCCGTGTCTTGACGATGACCGGCCAGAACCCGATGATCGCCTATACGGTAGCATGGTTCGTAATTCTGCCTGTATTGAATGCCTGCGGCTTCGGCCACTTCATGAACGCTACAGTCGGCAATCCCCTGCTGGGTATCCTTCAGGGAGTAATCATCACCGGCCTGATGGTCTGCGCAACCTGCTTCTTCACCTCCCGCCGCATCTTCTGGCGCAGCTAAAAAAGAGTTACTTTGCCCCCTTTAGCGTTTTTCGCAGAAGTGCCGCACACCAACCCCCGTCAGAACGTATTGTGAGGCACCCACATGTGTGGCGACGGCCAAAATAGCCCCCTGCCACACCTCCATGTGCCACAGACACCCTTCTAAAAGGGGTGACCGTGTGGCACTCTTGCGGAAATCGTCTGCCCTGTGACTTTTTGACGCAGGTCGAGCCCAAAAGCGCCTCGACCTGTGAGAAATAGCCACAGGTGGAGCCGCAAAACGCCTCCACCTGCGACTATTTCTATCATTTTATTTGTTTCGGTGACCGAAACCGGTCAACAGATGGGCTCTGGCGTGAGTTTGTTCAAGGTGTTACGCCTTTGTGTTCAAGGTGTGATTTTATCCCGCACACCTTCCGCAAAAATCCACATGGTAAAGGGAAAAAAGCCTTTCCCTGTTGCATTTTTCCACAGGGTAAAGCAAATAATCGTCTACCTGTCTTTAACTGAAAAAGGTTGACTCACAAACAAGAGTTAACAATGTTCGTTTACCACACAAAAAGAAGAGATCTGTGAGTTTTTGACGCAGGTGGAGCCCCAAAGTGCCTCGACCTGTGAGAAATAGCCACAGGTGGAACCCCAAAACGCCTCCACCTGCGGACAATTCAACGCCCTACCCCTGATCGCGCTGCGCCGGGCTCGAGTTGGCGGCCCAGCTTGCGCGATGGGTGCTTTGATGAGGAGAGTCGTAGTAGTATTACCCGTAGTCGGGGCTCGGCATAACCAGGCCTCGCCCCTCTTTAGCCCGGGCACTCGAGACCTCGCGCCCTCAGCCGCACCTCTTCCGCCGGACACTCCGGCGGTTCGTGCGGTAGGTCAGTCGAGTGTTAGCACTCCCATACGAACCCGCACTACCGACACTACCGCTCGAATATATATAATCCCCCGGCAGGCTCGTTTTCCGCGAAGAGTAGCACCCAGTCATCGTACTCCCGCTTCACTCGCGGCTTCAGAAACAACGGGGGATGATTTTTTCGAAGGGCAGAGAGGTCCAAAGCGGCCTCGCCAGCCAACTTCGAACAAATCATACCAAGCGGACACTCCCGCTCGCGACCCACTAATCGCGAGGAGCAACCGCACGCCACACGCGCGGTCTATCTGGCGCACATAAAAAAGTTACTTTGCCCCCTTGGGAGCAAAGTAACTGGAAGAATCGCTTTAAAATTGGGTTACTTTGCCCTCGCTGGAGCAAAGTAACTCAAATTTATTTGCTGAAGGAGGCCATCACAAGCACCTTGAGGGCGCCGTCGACGATGAATGCGTAGACCTTGTCTCCATCTGCAAGCACGACAACGTCTGTTGCGTCGGGCTTATACTGATAGATGTACTGGTCTG
Organism: uncultured Bacteroidales bacterium; assembly: GCA_905234775.1. The sequence continues at coordinate 66,312 of CAJOJC010000004.1, forward strand.
CATCAAGTCCCTCGACGGTAAGGGCGCTGTAGGAGAGTTTTGCAACATTCTCGAGGGTGGATCCGTTGCCCTTCATAAGCCAGATGTCGGAAGGAATAGCCCAGCAAGGGAAATAGGACATACCGACACCGATACTGTAGGCTTCTCCGCCCCAGTCGAAGGTTGCGAAGCTGTTGACGCCACTCTCCCAGGTGTAAGGAGTCGAGAGGACACTTGTCCAGGCCGATCCATTGTAGTACATATACTTGTACTGATCGTCATATCCGTTGTAGACAAAGCCGTCGCTCACATTGGGCCCTAAAGGATTAAAGAACGCGCGGTGTGAATCCCAGAAATCGCAGGTAGCGAGATGGTCGGGAGTGATGATGGTAGGAGGAGTCCTCCAGCTGTTGTCATCGCCGGGGGTAGCCTGCTCCCATGCAGCCATTCCGTCGCCGATGTTCCAGTAGGCGCAGACGTTGGCGCCGCCGCCGGTTGCGGCAGGGCCGCCGGCAAACATGGTCACGACTGCCTGGCCGTAGACATCACCCTTAGCCTTGATGTTGTTGAAGCCGTAGCCGTAGTACGGGTTCGGATAATAGATGATGGTACTCTGCTGACGGTCTTCCTGGGAAGGAACGGAAATGACATTAAGACCCTGGGTATAGCCACCGTCGACTGCGAGAAGGAGGTCGCCGGCATCGTCGTTAGTGACACACTTAAGCTCGCTCTCGCCAAAATCAAGACCCATATCGCCGAGGACGTCTCCGGTAAGGGCGTTCATCATAAAGAGTTTGGGGCCGTTGCAGAGGAACAGAGCGTTTTTCCAGATTGCGAGCGAGTAGTTCGTAGCGCCGTCAACAACCTCAGCGGGGATAGGAACGATATACTCAATGTTGGCATGGCCGTCCTGAGTAACGTAAACGCGGACCGGCATGTCTTCTGTCTCGCCGGTCTCCTTGCCCTGATCATCGAGTATAGGCACCTGAATCGCAGGAATGAGGAACTTCACATAAGCCTCGCGACCCTCGATCTCGGTGTTGGCAGCCACGGTGAATTTACCTGTCTTTTCATCGAGGGTAAACGGAGCCCACTCTTCGAACTCGTCATACTTGGTGACGGTGAACTCGGTATTGGTTTCAATGGTGAAGGTTACTTCGCCTCCGGAAACGGAAACACTCAGATGGTCTTCACTTACCCTGAAGTAGGGCTCGTATGCGCCGTTCTGGGTGATGGTAACGACTACGTCTTCAAGGCCATCGGGCTTGAGGGTCAGCTTGATAATGCGCGAAGCATTCTTCTCGGTAAAGGGCTTAACTGTTACCTTAACGAAATTGTCTACTTGATGTTAAGTGTCGCAACGTCTGTAGCGACATCGAGAGATGCTGCCCAATCAACAGTGGATGTAAATCTGACGGTGATGTCGCCGCCGGCTTCGTCTATCGAAGTAGTCGCTTCGGAGGTCAGGACAAACTCGCCTTTCCCGGCGGGATTGTCGTTAGGACCTTCATTGGAGCCGTTGGGATCAACCTCGGGCTTGTCGCAGGCCGTGAAGAGAAGGGCCAGCGAACACATGATGTAAAAGAGTTTTTTCATAATGGTATATAGGGTTATTTGACATATATGCAACTGCCGACTTTGCGCTGGGAGCCGTCGGAAGGCTTGAACAGTTCCTGTCCGCATACGAGCATCATTGACGAGCCGCCGCCGTCGAGGTTGATGGCCTCTACGCAACCGTAGTCAAGAAGAATATTCGCCAGTTCCTCGGTAGTGAAGCCCACGACGCCCTCGGTCTGTTCCCTGCCCTCGCAGGAGAAGAGGACGAGGTGATTGTCTGCCGTAACGCCGATCGCGGTGCGGGGGTTATTGGGACTGGTAGGATTGATTCCGCCGGAATCATACATTTCCTCGATATAGGTATTCTTAATCTCGCCGCCCTTGATGAGGACAGGTCCGCCGCCGATGCCGTTTACAGCCTCGAGTTTCACGCCGTTAGAGGGGAAGGTCGCATTCGGGACCTGAAGCGGGGAGTTCGCATACGAGTTCTCGGCCGGCTGCTGGTATACCCAGTGGTCTGTGGAATTTTTGTAATAAGACCACGCTGCCTCATAGGTTCCGTCTTCGTGCTGCAGGAAGACGGCTCTGGTAGGGTAATAGATCTTCACCCAATCCTTCGAGGCGTAGTTGATATTCGGCGAGAGAAGCTTGCCGCCGCTGACCGCCAGGCTGGCGGGATAGTTCTTTCCGTCGCTGGAATAGAAGTATCCGCCGTTGATTACTACCGCGGGATTACCCTCTGCGCTATAAACCTGAGTAGGAGTCTTCAGCGGGTCCGTAGTACCCTGGAGACTGGGGTCACTCAGGCCCCAGACGTTGAAACTACCCTTCGATAGATCGACATCTGCGATAAAGGCTATCGCCTTACGGTCCTGGAGCTTATCAGGAGACTTCCAAATCTTGATATATGCAGGGAGGCCTTCGTAATCTGAACTTACATCTGTCCATTCATTAGAAGTCTCAGGCGTCTCGGGATTAACCGGATCTACGGGTTTGGTAGTGTCTGTCTGAACCTCCGGATCTTCCCACGGCCAGTCCGGCACGCGCGACTGATGTTTATTGTTGCAGGAGGCGAAAAGAATAAGGACTGCCTGGGCGGCAGCAAAAAGCGTGGTTAGTTTCATGGTTCAAAGATAGTAAAAAAAGTCAAGACTAACCTGCGGAAAGTACCGCAGGTTAGCCTCGACTTTTTCGGGGACCTCGGGCTTATTCGGCCTTAGGCTCCTCGGCTGCTGCCTCTGCAGGAGCTTCAACAGGCTCCTCGACCTTGGCCTCAGCTTTCTTGGTGCTGCGGCGGGTGGTCTTCTTCGCGGCTGCCTTAGGGGCGGTTGCGAGAGCGGCCTCGTTGAAGTCTACGAGCTCGATAAGAGCCATTTCGGCTGCGTCTCCCTGACGGAAACCGAGATGCAGGACGCGGGTGTATCCGCCCGGGCGGTCTGCGATCTTCGGAGCGACGGTACGGAAGAGCTCTGCAACTGCGTTCTTGTCTTTCAGGTAGCTGAACACAACGCGGCGGGAGTGGGTGCTGTCGTCCTTCGATTTGGTGATGAGGGGCTCGACATAGGACTTGAGGGCTTTCGCCTTCGCGACCGTAGTGGTGATCCTCTTCTTCAGGATGAGCGAGGAAGCGAGGTTCGCAAGGAGAGCCTTGCGGTGGCCTGCCTGACGTCCGAGATGATTGATAGATCTATTGTGTCTCATCGTTATACGTTCTTTTTCTTGGGTTCAATATTGTCATTCCGAATGAGAGGTGGTTCTGTTCGACCAGAACGTCGATCTCATTGAGCGACTTGCGTCCGAAGTTGCGGAATCTCATAAGTTCGCTCCTCGAGTAAGAAACGAGGTCTGCGAAGGTGTCGATATCAGCAGCCTTGAGGCAGTTGAATGCTCTTACGGAAAGGCCCACGTCTGAGAGCTTGGTCATGAGGAGATGCCTGATGTGGAGGCTCTCTTCGTCGAGCTCCTTGCTGTCTGACTCGACGAGGGTATCGAGAGATACCTTCTTCTCGTCTGTGAACAGCTTGAAGTGGTAGATAAGGATGTTTGCTGCGTCCTGAAGAGCGGCATCAGGGGAGATGCTGCCGTCGGTAACAACCTCGAGGTTGAGTTTCTCGTAGTCTGTCTTCTGCTCCACACGCCAGTTCTCAACTGTCCAGTTGACTTTGCGGATAGGAGTGTAGATAGCGTCTACGGGGATGGTACCGATGGGAGCGTTGTCGTCTCTGAGTTCGTCTGCGGGAACGAAACCGCGACCCTTGGTAATAACGATCGAGATTTCGAGCTTTACAGAAGGCTCGAGAGAGCAGATGTGCTGTTCAGGATTCAACACCACGAAAGAAGACAATCCCTTGGAGATGTCCTCTGCGGTAAACTCGGGTTTTCCGCTGATGACGATGTTCGCTGTTTCAGTGTCGACACTCTCGACCATTCTCTTGAAGCGGACCTGCTTGAGGTTGAGGATGATGTCCTGCATGCCCTCGATCACGCCGGGGATGGTCTGGAACTCCTGCGAAACGCCGGAGAGCTTGATCTGACTGATAGCGAAACCCTCCAAAGAAGCGAGAAGGATGCGGCGAAGTGCGTTGCCGATGGTCTGTCCGTAGCCCGGCTCAAGAGGGCGGAACTCGAAACGACCGACGGTGTCAGTGCCTTCGAGCATTATCACCTTGTCAGGTTTTTGAAATGCTAAGATTGCCATAATTCTGTTGGTGTTAAATGTTACTTGGAGTACAGGTCGACGATAAGCTGCTCGTTGATGGTCTCGGGGATCTCTGCGCGGACGGGCATGTTGAGGAACTTGCCGGTGAGGGTCTTTGCATCGAACTCAAGCCAGGAGTACTTGGTTGTAGAAGCAACCGACTTCTGGATGACCTCGAGGCTCTTGCTCCTTTCGCGGACTGCGACTACGTCGCCGGGCTTAACCTGTGCGGACGGGATGTTGCAGTGGTTTCCGTTAAGGGTGATGTGATTGTGGCTTACGAGCTGACGTGCGGCGGCCCTGGTGGGGGCGATACCAAGACGGTACACTACGTTGTCCAGACGGCTCTCGAGGAGGAGGATGAGGTTCTCACCCTTCTGGCCCTGGAGACGGGAAGCCTTGATGTAGGTGTTGTGGAACTGACGCTCGAGCACACCGTACATATATTTGACTTTCTGCTTCTCCTTAAGCTGGGTACCGTACTCTTTGGATTTCTTGCGCTTTGCAGCGAGACCGTGCTGTCCCGGAGGGAAATTTCTCTTCTCGAAATATTTGTCTCCGCCGAAGATAGGCTCGCCGAACTTACGTGCGATTTTGGTGCTGGGACCGGTATATCTTGCCATAATTCTTAACTTTTAGAAAATTAAACTTTACGACGTCCTTTGGGGCGGCATCCGTTGTGAGGCATAGGGGTCACGTCGATGATTTCGGTGACGGTGATGCCTGCGTTGTTGATGGTACGGATGGCAGACTCACGGCCTGCGCCCGGGCCCTTTACATATACCTTGACCTTGCGAAGGCCTGCGTCGAATGCAGTCTTGGCTGCATCCTCAGCTGCCATCTGAGCGGCGTAAGGAGTGTTCTTCTTGCTTCCGCGGAAGCCGCACTTACCTGCCGAACCCCAGCTGATCACCTGACCCTGGGCGTTGGTAAGCGTGACGATTACGTTGTTGAAGGTTGATGAAACATGGGCCTCGCCATAAGCGTCAACCTTGACAACCCTCTTGGATGTTGTTGTTTTCTTTGCCATAGTTCATCAATTTTTACTTGGTTGCCTTCTTCTTGTTGGCAACAGTCTTCTTCTTACCCTTCCTGGTACGGGCGTTGTTCTTGGTGCTCTGTCCGCGAACGGGGAGTCCGCTACGATGACGGATTCCACGGTAGCAACCGATGTCCATGAGGCGCTTGATGTCCATCTGGACGGAGGTACGGAGCTCACCTTCGATACGGTACTCGGAAGCGATTTTGTTACGGATTGCAGCAATCTGCTCATCATCCCAGTCACCGACCTTGATCGATGCGTCGATTCCGCACTCGGAAAGGATCTTCTTTGCCGAAGAGCGGCCGATTCCGAAAATGTAAGTCAGACCTACTTCTCCGATTTTGTTGTTGGGTAAATCAACACCGGCTATACGTGCCATAATTTATACTTTAGTTATTATTAAACTTGTTAAATATTATCCCTGACGCATCTTGAACTTGGGGTTCTTCTTGCAGATCACGTAAAGACGGCCTTTACGACGGACGATCTTGCAATCTTCGCTGCGCTTCTTGATGGATGTTTTGACTTTCATAATATTGAAAATTTTATTTGTATCTGAAAGATATTCTACCCTTGGTCAAGTCATAAGGAGAGATTTCAACTCTCACTCTGTCTCCGAGAAGGATGTGGATAAAATGCATTCTCATCTTTCCTGAGATGTTGCACAGAAGGACGTGGCCGTTCTCAAGCTCCACCTTAAACATTGCGTTG
>CAJOJC010000005.1:0-9946 GCA_905234775.1 uncultured Bacteroidales bacterium
TGTGAGAACGCACCCTGCACCAGCGCCTGCAAAGCCGGCGACCCGGCCCGTGCCGTGAGGGCCATTCTTTTCAGGAACGAAGCCAATGCCGGCAACTGGTTTGCGCCCTGCAGCGAGGAAGACCTTATGGCTGCCGAGAAGGCCTGTATCCATTATGACCGTCCCGTCCGCCTGCGCGACCTCGCCCACGCCCTGCCGAATCCGGTATGCGAAGAAGGTCTCCCCTCTTTGGAGATAGACTTCTGCGGGCTGCGCTGCGAGAATCCGTTTTTCCTGGCTTCATCAGCAATCTGCACCAACTATGATATGGTGGCGGAGGCCTTGAAATCCGGATGGGCGGGAGTTTACTACAAGACAATCTGCCTGGAAGACATTCGCGAAGTCTCCCCGCGTTTCGACGCCGTGAAGCGGGCCGACGGGAGTTTTACCGGCTTCCGCAACATGGAGCAGTTATCGGAGAACTCCGCCGCGGAGGATTTCGCCATTCTGTCGCGTCTCAAGAAGGATTTTCCGAGCAAGATTATTATAGCCTCAATAATGGGGCAGAACGAGGATGAATGGACCAGGCTGGCAAAGATGGCCGAGGAGGCAGGAGTCGACGCGGTAGAGCTGAATTTCTCCTGCCCGCAGATGCGCTACGCCGGCATGGGAAGCGACGTTGGCCAGAATCCGGAACTTGTTACCTACTACACCGCATTCGTCAAGCGCGCCGTCAAGATTCCGGTAATTGCCAAGATGACACCAAATATTGGGTCCATGACCCCGGTTGCGCTGGCCTCGCATTTCGCAGGAGCCGACGGTATTTCCGCCATCAACACCATCAAGTCCGTAACCATGGGCGGAGAGGTCTCCGACCACAAGATGATCTCCGGCTATTCAGGGACGGCAATCAGGCCCATAGCACTGCGCTTTATCCTTGAAATCGCGCAGAATCCCATCCTGAAGGGAGCCCAGCTTTCCGGCATCGGCGGGATCTACACATGGCGGGATGCGCTCCAATTTATCCAGCTGGGCTGCCAGAATGTCCAGGTGTGCACCGCCGTGATGGAATATGGATACAGGATAGTAGACGACCTGATCCTGGGCCTGAGAACCTATATGGCAGGACGGGGGATCGATAATCTGGAGGAACTTGTAGGCGAAAGCATCTCCAGTTTTATCCTCCCTTCGGAGGCGGACCGCGATACGGTAGTCTATCCCATCATCGACCGCGACGTGTGCATAGGCTGCGGGCGCTGTTATGTTTCATGCAGGGACGGAGGACACCAGGCCATCGCTTTCAGCGAGGACCGAAAACCCCGCATCCTCGGAGCCAAGTGCGTTGGCTGCCACCTCTGCCGCCTGGTCTGCCCGACAGGAGCAATCGGCGTGTCCAAACGGGTCGCCAAGCCGAATCGCTAAACGACTCACAACAGCCACCACCCGAGACACATTACCTCAAACTCCCCGGCGCCGCTTCGCGCCATAATATGGTCATTTTTGGGTGATTCTGCCAGAATGAAGCCAGACCACCCCTCCCAAAACGGCTTCTGAGGCCTCCGGCCTGGCTTCACAGGCCGATTTCGTCGTATGAAGCCAACATACCCCACCTCAGAATATGCTGTAAGGCACATCGCCTGGCTTCATCTTGGCGGAAATAAGTGCTGTGACTACCTGATGAAATGCATAGGGGCCCACGGCTCGTCACCTCGTCCGGGTGCGGGTTTGCCACCAGTCGCCTTCAGCAACCAGGCCATATTGTGCGCCAAGGCCCGCATGGTCTGAAGGCCTTCCTGATCAAGCGCCGCCTGGCCAGGCTCACGCCCATAGACAATGTTCCAATACTGCGAACCGATAACGGGCATGTTCATCATCTGGAATGGAAGGTTGAGTGTCTCGAAAGCGGCTGTCGCTCCTCCTCTTCGGCAGACAGCTACCGCCGCAGCCGGTTTTCCTGCGATATTTCCGCCGTTGGAATAGAAAGAACGTTGGATGATTGATAAAAGAGCACCATTAGGCTGTCCGTAATAGACAGGAGAGCCTACGATGAGCGCATCCGCAGAGACATATTTGGCACTTATTTCGTTGCAGATATCGTCATTGAAGACGCATGCTCCCGGTTTCTTGCTACACTGGTTGCACGCTATGCAGCCCCTTATGGGCTTATTGCCTATCCAAACAGTTTCGCTGTCAATACCATCTTCTGCAAGCGTTTTCGCAATTTCTGCAAGCGCAATGGAGGTGTTACCTTTAAGCCGTGGGCTCCCGTTTATAATCAGTACTTTCATTTCTCATTTATTTCAATTATGATTCAAAAGGCTGTCCAGCTGCCGGGCATAGTTATTCTTTCGTAAAGATATATACTGCCACCGTAGGTAGAATAACCAGCAATATCAGCGAGATCTCCACCACGGCGTAAGACCCGACATAATCGACCAGTGTCTGGAATTTCAGGATTCCGTCTACAATCAAGACCAGAAAGGCAAACCATAAGACACCGAATATGGCGGCATATTTGATTTTTCGTTTCTTCAGTTTCATCTTTATCTCACTTCCAATCGAAGGACTCTCAAAATTAATCATTATTCTTCGGATAATAAGTAACTTTGAGTTATGGAATACCTGTCCAAACAACGATACGACGAGATTTCGCTGAAATCCCCGATTGGCGCCGCCTTGATGGGCAAGAAGGTCGGCGATATAGTCGAAGTAAGGGTCCCTTCCGGAACCCTTAATCTTCGGATTGAAAGCATCACGCTCGATTGAGGCAAGCCACAGCCGGATAAATGGCAGGGCAAGGATAATTCGTATATTTGCTTGTCATGAAAAGACTATTCTATCTATTCATAATAAGTCTAATTACTGTCGCATGCGGCCGGGAAGGGGCGGAAATCCAGCGCCAGCTCATACTCCACTACGACCGTCCTGCCGCCTATTTTGAAGAAGCGCTTCCGATAGGCAACGGACGCCTCGGAGCCATGATCTACGGCGATCCGCAGGAAGAGCGCATCTCCCTCAACGACATTACCCTGTGGACAGGAGAACCAGACCGGGGAATGGATCATCCCGATGTCTCAGGCCGGGACTATAAGGGTGCGGTTCAGGCCGTTCGGGAAGCTCTCGATGCAGAAGATTACCGCCTCGCGGACAATCTTCAGAAACGCCTCCAGGGCCATCACAGCGAGATTTACCAACCGCTCGGGACCCTGATAATCGACCACGACGACCTCGGCACCATAGACGATTACAGACGCGAGCTGAACATCTCCGATGCTATCGCGAGCGTCAGCTACCTCCGCGATGGCCAGCCCTATACTGCCACCTACCTTGCCTCGGCCCCCGACTCCGTAATAGTCGTCCGCTTACGGTATAAGCCCGGCCTGAAGGCAGTCATCCGCTTCGAAAGCCCCCAGCCAGGCCAGCGGGCCCAGGACGCAACAACCCTTCGATACGACGGATATACCGCCTACCACGCATATCCGGGCCACTACCGCAGCGGCTCCCAGCAATTTCTCTACGACCCGCAGCGCGGCATCCATTTCCGAACAATAGTCCACGCCGAGGTGCCCTCTGGCGGCAGCATCACTGCCCAAACAGACGGCCTGCATATCGAAGACTGCCCGGAACTCATTTTGTACATCCTGAATTCCACCAGCTTCGCCGGCTTCGACCGCGACCCCGCCTCGCAGGGACTTCCCTACCGGGAGCTGGCAGAGGCGAATCTCGGCCGCATCAAAGACTACCCGACAGTCTTGCAGCGCCATCAAACCGACTACCACCGCCTGTTCGACCGGGTTTCCCTTGACCTTGGTGCGACCCCGGACAGCGTCCGCTCCCTGCCTACCGACGTGCAGCTGAAACGCTATACGGACCTGGGGGAAGCCAATCCCGAACTCGAAGCCCTCTATTGCCAGTATGGCCGCTACCTGCTTATCGCTTCGTCGCGGACCCCGGGCGCGCCGGCGAACCTGCAGGGTCTCTGGAACGAGAGCATGGACCCGCCGTGGAGCTCGAACTATACGACCAACATCAACCTCCAGGAAAATTACTGGGCCGCCGAGGTGGGCGCGCTGCCGGAATTACACGAGGTGCTGCTCGCCTTCATCCGCAACCTCGCGGTGACGGGGCGCGAAACGGCCGCCGGCTTCTATGGGGCCGAAAGGGGCTGGAACCTCGGTTCGAAGAGCGACATCTGGGCCATGACTCAGCCGGTCGGGCTGGGGGTCGGAGAGCCCTGCTGGTCAAACTGGACCATGGGCGGGGCCTGGCTCGCCACCCACCTCTGGGAACACTACCTCTTCACCCGCGACAGGACAGCGCTTGAACGCGATTATCCCGCCCTTCGGGGAGCGGCGGAATTCTGCCTCGACTGGCTGGTAGAAAAAGACGGCGAACTCATCACTTCCCCCGGGACCTCGCCCGAAAACCTGTATATAACCCCGGACGGCTTTTTCGGCGCCACTCTTTACGGCGGAGCTGCCGATCTGGCGATGGTCAGGGAGTGTTTAGGGGACGCGCTTGCCGCTGCCCGGGAACTGAACGTGGATTCGGAATTCGTCGCGGAGGCGGAGGAGAAACTGGCCCGCCTGCGGGGATATCAGGTCGCGGACGACGGCTCGCTGATGGAATGGTATCGGCGCGATTTCCGCGACTGCGACCCGCGTCACCGCCACCAATCCCACCTGTTCGGCGTCTATCCCGGCCACCAGATCGCCAGTGGACCGTATGCCGACGCCGCGTTGAAGACGCTCGAAATCAAGGGTTTCGAGACCACGGGCTGGAGCTGCGGCTGGCGAATCAACCTGTATGCCCGCCTTGGGCGCCCGGACCTCGCGTACAAGATGTACCGCCGCCTGCTGCGTTATGTTTCACCGGACGGTTACTCGGGCCCCGATGCGCGCAGGGGCGGGGGTACCTACCCGAATCTGATGGACGCCCATCCGCCGTTCCAGATAGACGGCAACTTCGGCGGCTGCGCGGGCGTGTTCGAGATGCTGCTCCAGAGCGCCCCGGACGGGACCGTCACACCGCTGCCCGCCCTTCCGGAAGCATGGCCAAACGGCTCGGTCCACGGACTGCGCACCCGCGCCGGCACGACCATCGATATGGAATGGTCGAACGGCAAGCAGACCCGTTTCAGGTCGGCGAAATGACTCCCTAGAATAAATACGCTACGCCCAGGCGCAGGTTAGGGCCGTCTTTGGCGGTGATTTCTTTGACGCTGCTGTAGCGGTCCCACATACCGAAGTCCACGGAGCCCCTCAGGCGGAGGTGCAGAGACTTGAGAAGGATATCCGCCCCGACCGTAAGGTAGGAATACTGGCGCAGATAGTGAGTATCTTCATCATAGTTGTCCAGAGTCTCTTTCTGGTTGGTGATGGGATTGGTCCAATCGGTCTTCGAGCTTATACCCCAGGAAAAACCGGGACCGAAGAACGGCTGCAGCGAGAGGGTTTCCGAAGCGTTAATAGGGACATTGATAGCCATGGCGAAACCAATATAGTTCTCGCGCGCGACGGCATCGGAAGAGCCGGCATCGTCGGAAAGAGCCCAATGATCGAACAGGAGGTCCATGGTATATCCGAGCCCCCCAAGTCCAAGGTCGTTGTGAAAACCGAGATTGAGGTAGAAACCGGGACCTGAAGAGGTGGATGTAGTAGTAGTGCCCATCATAGTGGTGGAGCCTTTCTGCTTGGCCATAATAATACCGCCTCCGACGTCCAGGCCGAGGCCGGACTCGTTTTGTGCGAAAACTGAAATGCCCGTAGCGAGGGCGATCACAACAAATAACAGTAGTTTTTTCATAATATTAACGGAAACTGTAACGGATAGCAAGCTGGAGGTCTGTGTGGGAAACGCGGCAGCCATCTATTGTTTTATATTCTTCTGCCTGAAGGTCGCTCAGCCCAAACCCGAGTCGGACTCCCAGCGAGACCTTCCTCAACGTGAATCCCCAGCCGACTGCGAGAGCTAAATGACTTTTCTTGAAGTGGTCCGTATCGTCCGAGTCGACTACGGTCTTGGTATCTGAGCCGTTTACGGTAGTTATAGTCTCGACGTGGGTATTAACACTGCCCACAAGAAAACCGAACTGCGGTCCAGCCTCAACATACAGGGCATCACGCACGAAAGTATATTTTGCGAGAACCGGGATGTGGATATAAGAGATCGGGTATTTTGTCTTGGTATCAGTAAAAACGTGGAGGGGCATAAAGCCGGTCTCCTCTATGTGTACACTCTTTACCCGATCGTTGATACCTGTCCTCTCATAATCTACTTCAGCCGTCACGAGAAGATGTTTCATAACCGGAAGTTCGGCGAAAGCACCTATCGTAAACTGTCCTCCAGTCATATTGGACTCCATCTTCTTGTAGGCCTCATCGTCAAAAGAAGTATCCACCGACCCGATTCCGACTCCGGCTCGGATACCATACTTAAAAGCGCTGAAATCAAGCTGGGCAAACGCGGGAGCCGCGACAAGCAGCGCCGCCAGAGCAAATAACACCCTTTTCATATTACTTTCTCGAACTATATGTAAACGAGCCGGAATAGCTCCAACTGGGGCTATAAGCACCCTTGTCGTCGGCACACATTCCGGTGAAGGCTATCATATACATTCCCATCACCTTGGCAACGGACAAGGATCCGCTTTCGAACTGGAAGTTCACGCCGGGAGCTGACGCATAGTTGTTCTTATCGAAGAAGTTGTGTCCGTTGCCTGCTTTCCAGCATACATACACCTTAGGATCGGAGCCGTTGATATCGATGGCATTGGACGGGTTGGCAAAGGCCATCGGGTCGTCCTTGACCAGAGCTTCCCAGATATGTACCTCCAGATGGGGCAGGCGAAGACCGTCGTTCCAGGAAGTAGCCTTCCCTTCACATAGAAGAAAATAAAGCGTCTGAGCGCTCTTATACATAAATGCGGAACCCTCGTTATGAGAACCGGTATCGGTAATTGAGATGACCGTTTCCGGAGATCCCACCATAGCGGTTGATTCGCTCGCACCGGGGCCATCTCCGTCTTTCTTGCAGGAAGGAAGCAGCGCGGCTACAAGAACCGCGACAGCAATAAAACGTTTCATAATTATACTTTTTTCAAAGTTACCGACAGTATAAAAAAGCGTTGTGGCGGAAAACACCACAACACGCTGATTTTTAATGAATTCTAATAAGGATTGGATACATTTGTCAAAGCAATGAGTTTTCTGGCCATCATACTTTCGCTGCTTCTTTCAGCGCCGCGCTTTCTGAATTACAGCGCGGCAGACGGCCTGCCATCCAACACACAATAACCCCCAATAGTCACCAATATTCCCGCCCGAGGCACAACAAAAAAGCATCGCTTGTTGCGATGCTTTTTTGGTACGCATAAGACCCAGATAGAATGCACTGTAGGGCAGGTTTCGTTTTGATTTTGTGGCGCAACTTCGCGGATATTAATATTTGGGTGATTTCCGCCAAGATGAAGCCAAAACACCCATCCCAGAATGGCCTCTAGTGGCTCCGGCCTGGCTTCACAGGCCCATTTCGTCGTGTGAAGCCAGTTTACCCCTCTCAGAATGTACTGTAAGGCATATCACCTGGCTTCATCTTGGCGAAGCAGAGTTGGATGGCGTGAGTAGTGCCTGTCTCCCGGCCAGATTAGTATTTCCGCAAAGTAGTTGCCAGGGGTACCCCCTCTGGAGTGCTTTGTAAGGCAGGTGGGCTGGCAGCTACTTGACGGAAATGACTGCGAAAGGCCTACCCGGACCGCGTAATCTATTAGTTCGAGGAAGGTGTGTGTTTTTAGGGTGACACCTTCCGCAAACACAACGTATCTCGATGAAATAATCACATAATTCCGATTTATCTAACTCTCAGAGGTAATCATTTTCTTCAGCCCCCCCTTAGAACCTGATAGCCTTTTGGTCACCTCTTTCTGGATGAAAAAGGATCTCGATGAACGTTTCCAGACCGTGGTCCGAGATCTTCCCGGTTTCTACCAGATACCATACTGGATTCTTCTGTGCAAGCATGGCATCCAGATCGATCGGACAGGCCGCTTTGTCGAACTCGTCCTTGACGTCCGTCAGGGAATAATCCGGCGTGTCGCCGTCGAAGAGACCCAGCCTGCGGGCAATCAGCAGCAGCATCTCGCCCAGGCGGTCAATTTCTCTGAGGATATAATCTTCCATCTTATTCGTCTTTAATTTTGAGGGGCCAAATGGTAGCGCCTCATTTGGGGCGATTTGCCAGATAAAAGGAATTACTCTATGTTTAACCTTCTGATTCTCCCGGCCACCTCTTCAGGGTGGTCAATGAGGAGTTGTCCGTGGTTCATCCCGGGGAACGCCTCAACGTGAGTATCGGGTTGAAGGGCACTCAGGTGCCTGGCTTGCGGTTTGGCCACAAAGGCCTCTTTTGTTCCATACCAATAATGAATATCGGCCCCTTGAATTGACTCCAACTTGTGGGTATAGACGTCTTTGTATCCGTCGCGCACCGCCCTTCCCTTACCGTAGGGCCATACTTTCCGGCATTCATCCAGAAGCACATCGAAGTAATGGGAATGGAACACCCACCGCCAGAAGCCGGTCCAGTGGTAACATAGTAGCGAAGGGGATCCACCAGCCATTTGGGCAATGGCAATAATGGAGCGGCATCCATAATGGCGTGATCGATGACAATCTCACGCCGCTCAAGCACACGTGAAAGAATCTTTCCGCCCAGCGACAAACCATAAGCACAATCCAAGTGACCTCCCAGGTTCTCCTGAACGTATTCAATAATCTGCCCTGCCTGGTCGTCAACGGAAGTAAAGGCCGATTCCTTCCCCGGAAGGAAGCCGTCAATTCCGGCGGCAACGATATGGAACTGATCTTTCAGGATATCGATCAGCGGGAGGAATATCTCATATGATACCCCCAGCCCGGGTATCAGAAGAAGACCGGGATTCGCTTTGTCTCCGTAGGAGTTGAAAGTCATTTCTTCAAAGTTATAAATCGGCCTGTACGCTTCTTATACGCCAAATATTCATCGCCGAAATCGGCCTCCAGGCGCTTCTCTTCAGAGCGCACCTGAAGCATCATCAGCCCGGCCACGGCGGCAAAAACAAGAAGCGCCCACCAGGTCCAAAAGGCAACGACAACACCGGCATAATAAAGATAAGTCCCTGACAGCATAGGGTTCCGGGACATCTTATATGGCCCGTCCGTCATCAGGTGCCTGGTCCTCGGTGCCACCTCGTGTCCCATCGCATCAAAAGGATTGCCTTTCCCGACGCGTTTCATATAAACGATACTCCATACGCTCAGCGAGAGTCCGGCAATTGCAATAAGGGCCGATAAATACAGGCGCCCAACGGGAATATCCGCCAGTGCAGGCATCCCGGAAACCAGCCACATCAATGCCGGAATTCCAACAATAAAAATGGCAAAGCCAAGAAAGTATCCAAGAACCTGCTTCATCTTAACTAGATTGAATGGCTATCAAAGTTAATGTTTTTCCTGAATCTTCCCTGAACGGGCGTCCGTCGACGCTATTGATTCTTGACCACGTTTTGACCACAACTTACAACAATCGGCCACATTTGTCAAATTATTTGCAGGCTAAGCTCGGTCGGGCAAAATTGAACAAAGATTACTTAGATTTCAACGCCAGCAAGTGAGCATCAAAATCGAAATCATCAATCAAGGCGCTGGAGATCAAGACGATTGTCTTCGGATTTGATATGATTATTATGCATTTCTTTTAATTGTATTAAAAAGATAATGCATTAGTAGCAACAAACAAATCCACCGGCCTCGCAGTCGGTGGATTTGTTGATTTAAGAAGCCCGAACGGGTCGGGCATGACCATTCATTATTCGCCAGAGCTGGTGGCTTGGTCGTTGACGATTTCCATTGCGGCCTGGAGCTGTTGGATCCAGGTGCGGATTTCATCTTTAGTCTGCTCGGCGAAATCTTCGGTGACGTCAATGATGATG
>CAJOJC010000005.1:10055-55797 GCA_905234775.1 uncultured Bacteroidales bacterium
CTTTACGTCGTAATAGGGCTCGTTTCCAGCCCTCATGCTGAAGGAGAAGGCAATAGTATTGCCAGAGTCCTCGGTTTTGTAGTTGTAGTACGGCGGCAGGTTCTCGTCTGTCTTGCCATCGCCATCTTCATCGACATTCTCCTCCCCCTCTTCGTTCAACAAATCAAGAAGTCCTGCGCAGGACGGCAGCGCGAACATCATCGCCCCCGCCATCATAACTGAAAGAAATAACTTTTTCATATCGTTAATTGATTAATTACGGAACAAGTGTCCTTACAAGGCCGGAGCCAGAGCCGGGTTCGAGACTATCGGTGAGGCCGGCATCTATGATAACGACATCAGCGGTAGGTGTTTGATACTCTTTTTCCATACCTATAGTTTGTTGATTATTGCTTTTTTGCGCGAATTCACAAAGGTGGGAAGGATGGGGTAGGAAAACACCACCAATATTGGGGGAAATGGGCGGCCCAGCCCCTTGAAAAGCGCCACCATTTGTGAGAATCGCTATCTTTGCATATCGAGAAATGAGACTCGGAAGAAGAATAATCCTGACACTCGCGGCGACCATGGTGGCGCTGCCGGCGGGGGCGTACTACGACAGCCGTGGCCACAACCTCGACTCGCTCGAGAGGGTGGTAGCGCGGTGGACCCCGGATGCCGTGGACCGTGCCTCCGAGGGGGAACTCGTCCGCCTCAACATGGACTACCGCAACCTGATGCTGGGCTACAGCCCGATCAACCGCGAGAAGAGCATCTTCTACGCCCGCAAGGCCCTCGAAATCAGCCAGCCGCGCGGGTGGAAGGCCGCCGACTCCGACGCGCTGCGCTACCTGGGCCAGCACTTCTACAGCCGTGACCAGTTCGATAGCGCCATGGTCTATTACAAGGCATCTCTCGCCGCAGTCGATGCCATGGCCGCCGGAATTCCCTCCCCCACCAACCCCGAGGGCTACGACGAGAAGTTCGTCGACGACTATTATTCCGCGCTCTACGGGGCCATCGGCAACCTTTACAACATGATGGATTCGATCCCGCAGGCGATGGAGTACTACCGGAAAGCGGGCGCGATCTTCGACAAATACGGCTGGAACGAGAGCAACTCGATCCTGTGGTACAACATCGGGGAGACGTGGGTAGACGAAGGCGACCTCAGGCAAGCCGAAGACGCGTATGCGAAGGCGATGGACTATGCCCAGGCTTCTGGCGACTCGCTGATGATCATCGACGTCGTGAAGGGCTTTGGACGCCTCTACCTGGCGAAGAGCAAGCCGTGGAAATCGCTCAAGTACCTGCGCATGGCCGACGACTACTACGGGGCGCATCCGGACTACAGCCCGGATTTCCGCACGGAGAACCTCAACCTGATGCAGATGGCGCTATCAAAGCAGAAGAAGCAGCTCGCTTGGGGCATCGTCGCGCTCTTCCTGGTCCTGGCCACCCTGGCATGTGCCATCATCTTCAGCCGCCGGAAGCGCCATGCCCATGGTCAGCCGGATGCCGCCACGGAAGCCCCGACCCCCTCGCCCGAAGCGCCGTCGATCACCGACCGTGAGCGCGAAATCCTCGTGCTTCTCGCAAAGGCCTATACTTCCAGGCAAATCGCCGAGGCTCTCTTCCTCAGCACTGAGACCATCAACTGGTACCGCAAAAAACTTCTCGTCAAATTCGATGTCGCCAACACGCCAGAACTGGTGCTGAAAGCGAAGGAGCTCGGACTGATCTAAGACGCCCGATCACGTCGGGCAGAGGACAAATACCAGATGCTTACCGCATTTGACGATCCAGTTCAGGCTCGCACTTAAATGGAAAGCGCGAAAGACCAGTCTCCGCAAATAACTATTTATCGAAGTTTCTCGACGCGAAGGGCAGCGACAACCTCAACGCGGTGTGCCAGTACTCCCAACTGTGCCAGCCGTCGCGCACGCGCAACTCGGCGGGGACGCGCTTGGCCCGCATGGTCTGATACATCTTCAGCGAGAGGTCCAGGATGAAATCGTCGTCGCCGCAGTCGAAGAACCACTTGACCGTGCGGAGCCGCTCGAGCGTCTCCGGCGAAGCGTTCGCCACGAACTCGATGGCTGAGTGGTCATGGACCGACTTGTTCACGATGTAGAGTTTGTCATCCTTCGGCATGCGCGCATCCGGCTCGTCGGCGTCCAGCCAGCCGCTCATGCTGTAGCAGCTGCCGAAGAGCTCCGGGTGGTGCTGGGCATAGACGGTGCTTCCGCCGCCGCCCATGGACAGGCCCATGATCGCGCGATGCTGCTTGTCGCCGACGATCTTCCACTCACGCTCGACCGTGGGCAGGAACTCCCCGAAGAAGAAGTCTTCGTAGGGGTGGCCCGGCATGTTGAAATAACCGTTCCAATTGTGATGCACGTCAGGATCGCCCGCGTCCGGCATCACGATCACGACCGGCACTAGTTCGCCGACCGCGATGAGTTCGTCCACGATGTCCTTCATGTGCCCGGTCGTCGCCCAGTCCACGTGCGTGCCGTAGAGACCGTGCAACAGGTAGATGACCGGATACTTCTGCGCCGCCGAAGCGTCGTAGCCCGCGGGGAGATAGAGGTTGTACGCCACATCCTCGCCGAGAACGGCGCTATGGACGCTGTGGGTGGTGATGGTGCTCTGCCTGAGCGGCTGAGCCTGCGCCATAAGCGCTATGGCGAGCAGAATGATTATGCTAAGGGTTCGTTTCATATTCTATAAGCCCCAGTCGGAGGGGGCGCATTGTTGTTTGACTTCGGCGGGCGCGCCGGGGAAAAAGGTGAGGCCGGTGATTCGCTCGATTTCAGCCACGCTCATCGCGTAGTCAGCGAGGTTGTCTGACGAGCCGGACGGGATAACAGAATCCATCCAGAAGCCTATGCACTTGAGTTCGGAGGCGCTACAGTTCTGGACGGCCTTGCCCGTGCTGCCGTTGCGGGTGCGGAGGAGCAGTTTGTACTGATGAGTCGGCGCCACGCAAGGCTTCGAGTAACTGCTGCGACGGTTGCCGCTGCAGGCGTCGTATTCCACATTGTCGTCCGTCTCGTAGTAGCAGCCGGCCACCACGTAAAGGGTGTCCGAGCAGATCTGGCTGCCGCGCTGCCAGTGCAGATCTTCCGTCTGGCTCCATATGTCACTGAAGATGCCGGCGCGGGCGTTCGACTGCGGGGCTATGTTCACCGGGTAGAAGGTCTGGAGGTTGATCTCCTCGCCCGCGCCGGAGCGACTGGAGGACATACAAAGATGTCCCTTCGTCCACATTCCGCCGTTGAGCATCGAAGACGAGTACGACCAGTACTGATAGTTAGGATAGTTTTCGGGGTCGACGACCCAAATGATAGACTGCTTGTCGAGAGGCAAATCGGGATACCTCATCCACGGGTCGTTGCCGTTCTCATCCTTCGAGCGACCGGAGCCTTCGGCGTAGATGCTGTGCATCGGGAAAGCCACCCAGATGGGGTTGTGGCGACGGGTGTCGTAGCAGAAGGAGAAGTTGCGCACGGCCTTATTGGTCTTGACCGTGTGCGTGTAGAGCGTATTGTAGTAGTAATCAGAGTTATCCACGCTCTCAGGGCACTCGATGTATTTGTTGATTTTGCCGCCTGGGGTGCCGGGGTCTACGCCCGGGTCCGAAGCCTCGCCGGAAGATTTGATGAGCACGTCGTCTATGTTAGCGCCGTACTTATAGGAATCCTTCGAGCCGATCAGGGTGAACTTCACGGAGAGGGTTGTGGAGCCTTCGGGGATGCTGAACTCGCCGGAAGCCACATTCCAACTGTTGTAGCCGGAGCCGAACTCGTAATCCACCTTCGTCCAGTTCGCGCCGTCCACACTCCATTCGAAAGACATCACGTCCTTGCTCTGCGCGGCGCCGAAGGTAATCTTGAAGTCTTTGTAGCCGCAGGTGCCTATGCCGGTCACGGTCAGATAGCCCATGTTGCCGCTGTTCGCCTGAATGAAGCGGGCGTAGCACTGGCCGGAAGCGCCTTCGTAGTTGCCCGTGCTGCCGTAGTTGTCGTTACGGATACTGGAGTTCCAGGTGCCGTAGGAGACATGCGCCACATCCTTGCCGGAGAAATGATACCAGTCCGAATTTGACATATAACCGGTGTAGGAGGTGTTGCCGTCGAAGTCCTCGGCGAAGATGACCACGGACTCCGGCTCCGGGGTGGGCGGATCTTCGGGGCCCGGAGGGTCCTCCGGTCCGGGAGGGGTCACGACGCTTGTCGTGTCCACGGGCGGGTCGACGCTGGTTGAATCTGTGGGGGTGGTGGTCTGCTCCTCGGGGTCCGGAGTCGGCGGATTATCAATGCCGAATTCCTCGCAAGCCCAGAAGGGGATCAGAACCGCCAGAATGAGTATTATGAGTTTCTTCATGATGCTAGTAAGTGATCTCCGCCACATTTTCAAGCACTCCGTTCATCATCTGGACGATGTGCGAAATACGGCCGTCGAGGTCTGTTTCGTAAATGAAAGTGATGTGGTCTATCGAGACATCCTCAACCCAGGGGTCGCTGGACACCTTGGTGTAACCACTCACCAGAAATGCCGGCCTGGGGCCCGCAAATCCCTGATAATAAAATGAGCCCATCCCCATTAAGAGAGCGACAGGGTCGGCGCCCGCGAAGGGATTGGGCGTGTCGAGATATTCGATGTCCTTTATCTCAATGAAAACTCCAGGGTCTGAGCTCTCGTATTTGACGAGAAGGCCGTCTTCGCCCCAAGTGAACATGCTGGTATCCATGCCGTCCGAAGTGAAATCGGTGAATACGGCCTTGGTCAGGAGGCCGTTTTCATAATTCGCCACCCAGTTCTGGCCCAGGAAAACGATACCGTATTCGTCCTCCTTGGTTTCTTCCGGAAGAGTGAACGAAGCCATGTGGTTAAAGTCGTCCTGGAAGACAACCGTGGCGGTGCGGGAACCGCGCCAGCCTTTTGCTTCGCACACGGCCTTAAGCGCCTCTGCGTCGTAGGTGTAACTCCACGATGAAGTGTACTTTTCCTTCTCCGCCACCTCTTCCCTCTCCACCAATTTCAGGCGGCCTTCCGAATCATAAGTATAGTTCCAGGATTCCTCGTATGCGGACAGATTAGGATATGCGAGGGCTATCGACTTGACGGGAGGATAACCTGTCGTTTGCTTGCAGCCGGCAAGGCAGATGCAAAGGGCTGCCAGAAGGAGGGCGTGGTTAGTTTTCATATACCAGTGTTATTAATTGTTTGCGTAGTGTTTCAGCGTTTTCGAACCTGATGGCATTGATGCCGAAGGCTATTGCTCCGTCCACGTTGGGCTGATTATCGTCGATAAACAGGCTCTCGGCCGGGTTGATTCCGAAACGGTCAACCAGAAGTTGGAAGAACTCCGGAGCCGGCTTCAGCATTTTCTCCTCGCCGGAAACCAGCATGCCGTCCAATTGGTCGAAGACCTCGAATTTGTGCCTCACCTGGCAGAAGGTTTCAGCCGACCAGTTTGTGAGGCCATAGAGTTTATAGCCTTTTGCTTTCAGTTCTTTGACGATTTGGAGCATGCCGGGGACCTCCCCTCCTATCATCTCTATCCAGCGGTCGAAATAGAGTTGGATCTCGTGAGCCCACTCCGGATGCTTGGCGGACAGTTCGGCTATTCCCTGCGCGAACGGTTTGCCCGCGTCCATCTCCGCGTTCCACTCTCCCGTGCAGATGTTCGCGATGAACCAGTCCGCCTTCTCGCGGCTGCCGAAATAATTGTCCAGCAACCTGTGCGGGTCCCAGTCCACCAGAACTCCTCCGAAATCGAATATGATATTGCGTATCATCACACAAATTTAACTTTTTCCCTCACAAATTAAAACAATCGGAGACGATGGCGCACAAGGAATGGGTGTCGGCGTGCAAAAAGGGCTGATTTTGCACACGGGCAGGCGAAAAGGAGACTATTGAAGGTCCAGGAAGTGGGCGAAGGCCACCGGATCGAGGTTGTAGCCGCGAGGGCCGGCGAGGGTCGCGCCGTCCGCAGACAAAATAAAGTAGTTCGGCTGGGAGTTCACGCCGAAACGGTCCAGCACGAGGCGCGCGTTCACGCGGCCGACATCTTTCAGGACTTTGCCCGAAGGGGTGGTAACCCACTTGTCTTCCGGTAAGCGTGTCTTGTCGTCCACATAGAGCGACACTATCACGAAGTTGTCGCGCAGCCTCTGCAGCACCTCCGGATTGCTCCACACGCGCGCCTCCATCTCGCGACAGTTCACGCAACCGTGGCCGGTTATGTCCACGAAGACCTTCTTACCGGATGCGGCCGCGGCGGCAAGGGCGTCGGGGAGGTTGTCGTAGCCGGTCAGGCCGTGCGGCAGGGACACGATGTGGCCCTGTAAAGCTTGCCGACCGGCGTCGGCCATGACCAGGGCGGAGTCCCCCGACGCCTCCCCCGCCGCGGGCGCGTACTTCCCTAGCCTGATGTGCTGCGTCTCCATAGGCGGAAGGTATCCGCTCAAAGCCTTGAGAGGCGCGCCCCACATTCCGGGTATCATGTACGCCACGAAAGCGAAGTCGATGATAATCAGCGCTATACGCCCGACTGAATACTTCTTTATCGGCGTGTCGTATTTAAATCTGATCAGCCCCAGCAGGTACAATCCCAGCAGGGTGAAGCAGATAATCCAAATTGCAAGATAAATGTCCCTGTCCAGCAAATGCCAGTGATATGTCTGGTCCGCCACGCTGAGGAACTTCAGACCAAGGGCGATTTCCACGAAGCCGAGCGTAATCTTCACGCTGTTCAGCCAGCCGCCGCTGCGCGGAAGTTTGGACAGCACGGACGGGAAGAACGCGAACAGCGTGAACGGCAGCGCGAAGGCGACGCTGAACGCGAGCATCGTGACCATAGGGGCCCAGAACTCACCCTGCGTGCTCTTTATAAGGACCGTGCCCACGATCGGGCCGGTGCAACTGAAACTCACCAGCACCAGCGTGAGAGCGAGGAAAAACACGCCCAGCAGGCCCTTGCGCTCGCTGCCCGCATCAGCCTTATTGGTCCATGACGACGGCAGCACGATCTCGAACGCCCCGAAGAACGAGGCGGCGAAGACCATGAACACGAGGAAGAAGATTATATTCGGCAGCCAGTGCGTGCTCAGCCAGTTGAAGATGTCCGCGGTCACGGTCGAGCCGCCCACAGCCCATGTCAGGCCTATGATCACGCTGATCGGCACGGTGTACAGCAGCACTATGAACAGGCCGTACATCGCCGCCTTGAAGCGCCCCTGCCTCGGGGAACCGCTCTGCCTGAGGAAGAACGACACCGTCATCGGCACCATCGGGAACACGCACGGCGTCAGCAGCATCAGCAGGCCCCACAGGATCGCTTCCAGAATCAGGGACCATAGCCCGCCGCTTTTGGCAGTCTGCGCGTTTTCGACCGGCCGCTCCAGCGCGACCGTGAAGTCGTAGTCCTCCGGCGCTTCGCATTCGTCGCCATGGCAGGCGCTCCAGGTGACCGTGCCCTTGATCGCGTCCGCGCCCTTCGGGTCCACGGCCTGGCGCAGCACGTACTCGCCCGTGACCACTTCGAGTCCCTTGTAGTCCGCCGGCTCATACTGCTCGACCGGCTCGCCCGCGGGGACAAGTCCGTCTGCGAGTTCGAGGCTCACGCCTATCGCTTTATCGGACATGGGGTGGATATAATAACCCTGCGCGATCTTAGCTTTCAGGACGAGTTCGGTACGGTCTGATTCTGCGCGGTCGACGCTTGCTTCCCACACTACTGCGGGAGCGAGCTGGAAAAGGATGGCTATCAGGAAGGAAGCGATCATGTTCCAAAGATACAACAAATCATTATCTTTGTAATTATGAAGAAATTCCTTTTTGTTATCGCTTTGATTTTCGGGGCGTCCATGAATGCTCCGCAGCCGGCATATGCTCTCGCCCAAGACGATGAGATTGAGAAAATGTACGAGCAGCTCATCACCCCCGAAGTCCAGGCCATCCGCGACCGCTTCGACCAGATGGAGCAGCGCGACGCCGAGGTCCGCGCAGCAAATCAGTTGCGTATGACTATCGCCCTGGTGATTTCAATTATTGTCGGACTTATTCCGTTCTTCTGGATTTTGGTCAAGTCTTTCAAGACAGGCTCATGGAAGGTGAATCCCGGCGGAACTGTCTGGGGGCTCGCGATTGCTTTAGCCGGAGGCGTTGTATTATTCGCTTTGAATTACGGAATCTTCTGGCTCCGCTTCAAGTACGACGATGCCTTCAATGCCGTCCTGACCTACGGATTGGTTCTAGCACTTATTATCGGGGTAATTTATCTCTTAAATAAAAAGGGTTAGACTTTTATGAAATCCTACAGAATACTTGTCACCGGCGGCTCGAGCGGAATCGGCTTCGAGACAGCCCGTGCGCTGGCTTTGGCTGGGCACACCGTTTTTGCGGCGGCGCGCCGCGTCGAAATGATGGAGCCGCTACGGGAATTCGGTGTGACTCCTTTGCGCTTGGATGTTTGCGACGAGGCGTCGATTGACGCTTGCCTTGCCGAGATTGGCGCCGTGGACATTTTGGTCAACAACGCGGGATTCGGGTACTTCGGGGCACTGGAGAATGTGTCTTTGGAGGAGGCCCGCAGGCAACTGGACGTGAACGTATTCGGGCTTGCTTCTCTTACCCGCAAGGTGCTGCCCGGGATGCGCGAGCGCGGCTTCGGTCGCGTTATCAACGTCAGTTCGGTCGCAGGTCGGGTGCCGATGTATTTCGGGGCATGGTACAATGTTTCGAAGTACGCGGTCGAGGCGCTGTCGGATGCGCTAAGGATGGAGGTCAAACCCTTCGGAATCGACGTAGTATTGATTGAGCCGGGCGGAATCAAGACCAACTGGGGGATTATCGCGGCCGAGCATCTGCGCGAGTCCTCCGCCGGGACGGCCTACGAGGACGCGGCGCTCCGCGAGGCCGCCGTGCTCCACAAAGGATACTCTTCGAATTTCCTTTCGTCTCCCTCGAAGGTTACCCGCGCTATCGTCCGGGCCGTCCGCGCCCGTCGTCCCCGCGCACGTTATCTCACCGGCGCCTTCTCCAGGACCATGGTCTTCTGGCACGCCGTTCTCCCCGCCCGTTGGTGGGATGCATGCTCGCGCGTGTTGTCTGCGCCCTGGCTTGTACGTTTTGCTGATAAATTGAAATAGATATGAAAAAGGTTATTGTTGTTTTGGCGCTTTTGTGCGTCGGTCTCGGCTTCGGCGCCTTCGCCCAGACTCTGAAATTCGCTGACGAGGAGGTTCTGCGTTGCGCCCTTCATTCCGGCGACCGCAACGGCGACGGCGTTCTGTCTAAGGCCGAAGCCGATTCACTCACCGTCCTGAACCTCACTTCATACAGAATCCACATGTTTCAGGTGAAGACCTACGAAGATCTTCAGAAGTTTCCCCACCTCAAGAAGGTCTGGCTCGGCGAGAGCAATCTCCCGCTTGTCGATCTGTCGATGAATTACGAACTCGAAATGGTCGCCGTCCAGAGCGACGAACTCCAAACCCTGGTCCTCGCCGTTGGCTGCTACCCCCAGCTCGTCACCCCCACCCGCGAAGGCTCCCTTGTCGTCAAGCGCGTCATCAGCCCCGCCGACCCTAATTCCATCTGGTATCAGTAATGTTCGGCCTGCGGCCGGGGACTCCCTCGCGCGGGGCTCGTCTCGCAAGTCTGCGACTTGCTAATCGCGTCGGGGCAACCGCAAGCCCTCCGCGCGGTCTCTAAGTCCGTCAGCGTGCATACCTGGTAAGTTTTACGACCAGATGTGAGCGAAAATGGCCTATAACGCACATACCTGGCATATTTTTACGCCAGGTATGCACGCTAGAGATTCCGGATCAAGTCCGGAATGAGGGCTATAATTAGTCCGGATTGAGGCTGTGCAAGAGGTTACTCTCCGGGGTTGGTGGCCTGGTCGTTGACGATTTCCATCGCGGCCTGGAGCTGCTGGATCCAGGTGCGAACCTCG
Organism: uncultured Bacteroidales bacterium; assembly: GCA_905234775.1. The sequence continues at coordinate 20,008 of CAJOJC010000005.1, forward strand.
TCCTTGGTCGCCTCGGCGAAATCTTCAGTGACGTCAATGATGATGTTCTTTCCGGAAACTGACATGTTAGGATCGTCGCTGTACTCCGCCGCCACGAGGATTGCAATCGTTTCGGTCTTGCAGGTGATGGTTTCGATGCACTTGGTGCAGACATCACCGCTGAAAGTCCACTCGTACTTTACGTCGTAATAGGGCTCGTTTCCAAGGAGAAGGCAATAGTATTGCCAGAGTCCTCGGTTTTGTAGTTGTAGTACGGCGGCAGATTCTCATCGGTCTTGCCATTTCCGTTTTCATCGACATTCTCCTCTTCCTCCCCCTCTTCGTTCAACATATCCAAAAGTCCTGCGCAGGACGGCAGCGCGAACATCATCGCCCCCGCCATCATAACTGAAAGAAATAACTTTTTCATATCTCAATTTTTAGTCTCATTCTGTTGTCCACGTCCAAGGACCCTGGCTTGTGCCACTTGTCTGGGAGTATCCGAGATAGTAACTCGGATCGTAATAATTTTCCGACGGAGCCGGGGTATAGTGGATTGTACATGCATCAGGAACATACGTCAGAATATCGCCAATATAAGACGTGGATGTTTTGCTCTTATTCATCTGGAATCCTCTTACATAGAGTTCGGACAAGGAAGAACAGTTATAAAAAGCACACGTGTAGGTGGTCACATTATTAGTATTGAAACCGTCCGGCAAATGAATCGACGTCAATGCCCTGCAGTCGCTGAACATATAGCCGATATCGCTAAGATTGCCGGAGAGGCCGGATACATCTATCGAAGCCAGCTCGTAGCAATTCTTGAACATCTCATTCGTATTGCTCAGCGAAGTGGTGGATAAATTAAGTCCAGATATTGTTTCCAGAGCATTGCACTCGGCAAACATCTGCTTCATAGAAGTGAGAGATGTTGTTACGAATCCACTGCTGAATGTGATGCTTTCGAGCGCACTGCAGTACTGGAACATTTGAAGTACGCTTGTTATGGTACCAGATAAACCGGAAATATCCAAAGACGGCAACTTCTTGCAACTTACAAAAGCACCTTGAGCATTTGTTATGCCTGACGCGGACAATCCTGATATTGAAAGAATCTCGTCGCAACTTTGGAACATATACGATATATTAGACAATGCGGAAGTGCCATTAAAGACGACGGAAGTAAGAGCATCGCATTCTCTGAACATACTATTAGCGTTAGTAGCAACTGGAATCCTGACAGTACCGATAGTTGCAAGCTTCTGGCAATAATTAAACATATAGGACACATTAGTTGCCGACGGAAGTGAAACAGCTCCAAGACTCGACAACTTCACGCAACTGGAGAACATGTTAGAAGCATTCGTCACATCATCGAAGGATATCTTGGTAAGATCAACGGATGTTAATTCTTTGAGGTTATAGAATGCATAAGAGCCATCGGCAGGTAAGTACACCTTGTTCGATGCAGTGGTAAGAGTAAGCGTGCCGGCAGAATATGTGGCGTACACGGGCACTGCTCCTGCGGCGCTTACAAGGGTTCCTGTAGTGGAACCATTACGGGTGTTAACGACAATTGAGTTAATAGACGCATCTGCAGTACGATAATCGGATACTTCGCTTCCCGCCGCAAGTGTCTTTATAGCACAATTGAAAGTCTGACCATCTTTCAAAATTGCCTTATTAACAGGGACCACGCGGCTGTCAAAATTTGAAATGGTCGTAAGTTTGTTACGAACAGTAGTAAAACTGTTTGAATAAGTAAACGTCTCCAAAAGCACATCGGATTCGTTCTTGAGTTCAATCTTGAAGCCATCCGGCATAGTTATACCTGGGATAAGGGCGAAATAATAGTTGGTTCCGTCCCAGCTCGCATCATCCAAATCAAGATTTATGAAGGTCTGTGCTGCATCTCCTCCGACGACCGGAGCCACGGCTGCGATATTTCCCGTAGTTGTGTCGAAATAGAAATTTACTTTATTGTAGGCTATCTTGGTGCTGCCGTCAAGAGATGTCAGTATGGCTCGTGTTGCAAAAGGGTTTCCCGGGGTAAATTTCAGAAGATGCCACAGGTTTTTGAATGACAGATTCCTATTATGAGAATAAGAGATCTTGCCCTGAATTCTGTCGTACGTCTGGATTCGGGTTGTATTCCATCCATAAGAGGACCAACCGGGGAAGTAGAGTTGCAGGTATGCCCTGTCGGTGTCGGAAGAAATGGTGGTCATATCTTCACCATAAGCCCGAGGGAATCCCACATCAGGCACCTGGAGGGAAAACATATATGAATACGCGGTGTTCAGAGAAGTCTTTTTATCTTCACTCAAACTGCCGCTGAAAGTAAAATCGACAGTCGCTGAATTAACTCCACCAGACAACGTTTCTGTGTCAAAATAACCGGCAGATGTCAAATGGGCTCTGCGCCCAGCTACCTCTCCATCCATAAATGCAAATACAGTCAAATAGTCGCCGTCGGTCCATTTCGGGGTGTCTCCATCTATAATTGCTCGGGTGGGAGCCGGTGGTAATTCAAGGCTTGCCGTAAATATAATTGGCTCAGCGGGCTCAACGATTTCGACAGTTTCTTCCGGGACGGGTTCCTGCTGAACGGGTTCACCCTGGCAGGAGGCGGCGAAAGCCATCAAGGCAGCAGCCGCAAAAATGTACGTGATCCTTTTCATAGGGCGGCTAGATTGTGTCTGTGTCATAACGTTCACCAAAAGCGTTGCCACCGTTATTTAGGAGGCTTGCGTCAAGAAGGGCTGAGCCGACCTTAAGTTCAATGACTTCGGTGTCGGGTGCTAAGTAGAGTTCTTTATTCATATGGTTAATGTGTTAATAATTGCCATTTTGCGCGAATTCACAAAGGTGGGAAGGATGGGGTAGGAAAACACCACCAATATTGGGGGAAATGGGCGCTCCAGGCCCCCGAAAAGCACCACCATTTGTGAGAATAGCTATCTTTGTACATCGAAAAATGAGACTCTTCGGAAGAATATTCATAGTCCTCGCGGCGACCATGGTGGCGTTGCCGGCGGGAGCGTACTACGACAGCCGTGGCCACAACCTCGACTCTCTCGAAAGGGTGGTAGCGCGCTGGACGCCGGATGCTGTGGACCGTGCCTCCGAGGGGGAACTCGTCCGCCTGAACACGGCCTACCGCAACCTGATGCTTGGCTACAGCCCGATCAACCGCGAAAAGAGTATCTTCTACGCCCGAAAGGCCCTCGAGATCAGTCAGCCGCGCGGGTGGAAGGCCGCCGACTCCGATGCGCTGCGCTACCTGGGCCAGCACTTCTACTCCCGCGAGCAGTTCGACAGCGCCATGGTCTATTACAAGGCGTCACTCGCCGCAGTCGATGCCATGGCCGCCGGGGCTCCCTCTCCCACCAACCCCGAGGGCTACGACGAAAAATTCGTCGACGACTATTATTCAGCGCTCTACGGTGCCATCGGCAATCTCTACAACGTCATGGACTCGATCCCACAGGCGATGGACTACTACCAAAAGGCGGGTGCGATCTTCGAAAAGTACGGCTGGAACGAGAGCAACTCAATCCTGTGGTACAACATCGGAGAGACGTGGGTTGAACAAGGCGACTTCAGGCAGGCCGAGGCCGCGTACGCGAAGGCAATGGACTATGCCCAGGCATCCGGCGACTCGCTGATGATAGTGGACGTCTGGAAGGGATATGGACACTTGTACCTTGCGGGCGGGAAATCATGGAGAGCCCTTCCCTACTTGCGCTTGGCCGACGCTTATTATGAGGCGCATCCCGACTTTTCACCTGATTTCCGCACGGAAAACCTGAAATACATAAAGGAAGCGCTTTCACTCCAGAAGCGACAGCTCACGTGGGCCATCTGCGGTTTCGTGCTGCTGCTGGCCATGATCGCCTGCGCAATCATCTTCTGGCGCCGCAAGCTCCGTGGCCATGGCCGACCGGATCCCACCGCCGAAACTCCAACTCCCTCGCCCGAAGCCCCGTCGATCACCGACCGTGAGCGCGAAATCCTTGTGCTGCTGGCCAAGGCCTATACTTCCAAGCAAATCGCCGAGGCTCTCTTCCTCAGCACCGAGACCATTAACTGGTACCGCAAAAAACTACTCGTCAAATTCGACGTCGCCAACACCCCCGAACTGGTCCTGAAGGCAAAAGAGCTCGGGCTGATCTAAGGCGCTCAAAGGATTATTTTGTGACAGTTAGACCCGTTGATGTCCCACCTGTCACACTTGGCGTGCGGTCTCTCCCGCTCGGCGAGAAAACACCCCAAAAACTCGCCGAATGACACAAAAATCCCCAATCCGGCGAGAAAACACCCCAAAAACTCGCCGAATGACACCAACATCCTCAATCCGGCGAGAAAACACCCTAAAACTCGCTGGCCCATACGGAGTTTTTCGCGAATTATCACTATCTTTCGCAAAAGACGCAAAAACAATAACCGATAGATATGAAATCCAAGCATCTCATTTGCGTGGCGATTGCGGCGGCGATGTTCGCGGCAGGAGTAAGCGCACAGACCGACCACAATTACAAGAACCCCGAGACTGTACAACTTATCCACGAGAATCTGGAAAGGGCGGGTATCAATACGGACCCTTACGAGTACCGCCCGGCAACGGAGACTAAGGCTCCGAAAGGCTATAAGCCCTTCTATATCAGCCACTACGGAAGACATGGGTCGAGAACGGACTGGGCGGGAAGCAAGTATCCGTGGGTTAAAGAAAAATATACTCAACTTGAACAGGAGGGTCTGCTGACAGATGAAGGCGTCAAAGCCTGGGAGCGCATACAGGAACTTCTTGATCTGCATGCCGGGATGGACGGCCGCCTTACTCAAAGGGGGCAGGACGAACACAGGCAGATTGCGGCGAGAATGTTCGCGAGATACCCGAACGTATTCAAAAAAGGCAGTCGTAAAGTCAGAGCGCTCTCCAGCGTGGCCCAGAGATGTATCATCAGCATGACCTCGTTTACCGGAGAACTTCTCAGGTGCGAACCTAGGCTGGACATTACCTGGGACACCGGCGCGGGATTCCAGAATATCTGCAGCACGGAAGACACCCGCGAGATAAAGAAAGCGGTCAACAAAGTGTTGCAGGAACAGGCTGCGGAGCATGTCCCGGACACTGCCGGCTTCGTCCGCAAACTCTTCAAGGACCCCGCCAAGGCCCGTGCGATAATCGGAGACCCCATCCAGTTGATGCGCTACACCTTCGACATTGCCTCCATCGCGGGATCACACTATCTCGACGACCGTCTGATGAAAATCTTCAGCGAAGAGGATCTATACTGGTATGCCCAGAACGTATCGATGATGCTCTACCTCAGGCAGTGTAACTCTGTAGAATGGGGAGACGAACGCATGAAGCCCGTTCAGGCGCTGGTCGACGATATCGTCACCAAAGCCGATGAAGCGATCAGGACCGGCGACGTAGCGGCGGACCTGCGCTTCGGCCACGAATACCAGCTTCTCGCAATCTCCTCCCGCCTCGGAGTCGAGGGGGTGGCCGAGCGCCGAAGCGCAGAGACCAGCCGCGACTGGGCCGGCTTCCTCTACAGCCCCTTCGCCTGCAACCTGCAGATAGTATTCTTTAAAAACTCGAAGAACGATATCCTCGTCAAGTTCTACCTCAACGAGCGCGAAGCCAGGCTCATCACCCTCGAGGGTGGCCCCTACTACCGCTGGGAAGACGTGAAGGCAGCCATCGCAACAGCACCTGGACCCGAATACGCGATCTAACCCCCCTCGAAAGACATGAGACTGGTCTTTATCACCGACTACACCGAGCAGTTCGCTTTCCGTCTGCTCAAAGGTATCCTCGACTTCTCGAAGCAAACCAAACGCAAGATCGGAATGGACGGCCTGGTGGAATGGTCCAAAAAATGGGGTGTAGACGCCATCATCGGACAGTTCGACCCGGAAGACGACATAAGCCTCTTACGCCAGAACGGCATAGTCGCGATAGCCCAGGACCACGTTCGCAAGTTCAGGGAAATCCCCAACATCACCGCAGACTACGAGGGCACCGGAGCCATGGCGGCCAAACTCTTTATCTCCCGCGGTTACCAGAATTTCGCCTTCTTCGGCCACAAAGGCCTCTGCTGGTCGGAAGACAGACGCAAGGGCTTCGTACGCGAACTCCACAACTCTGGCTATACCAATATCTTCCTGAGCGAGCTTGACCCGGATGAAGATTTCTGGGAGATCAACTACCAGTCCGTAATCCGGTGGATACAGAAACTCCCCAAACCAATAGGAGTGATGTGCTGCGACGACAACCAGGGCAACATCCTTCTCGAGCTTTGCAAAATCAACGGGACTAAAGTGCCGGCGGAGGTGGCTGTTATCGGAGTCGATAACGACGAGATCCTCTGCAACATGACAGACCCGCCGCTCTCGAGCATCAATATCGACATCGAATGCGGTGGCTACGAAGCGGCAGCACTGGCTTACCGGATGGTGCGCGAGCGCAAATTCGAAGGCGAAGACATAGTCCTCAAGCCCATAAGCATCATCCCACGAACATCTTCCAATGTCTATGCGACCAAGGACAATCTGGTCCATGCCGCGCTCGCATACATCGAGGCAAACGCCAATCATAAAATTACCGTCGGCGACGTAGTCAAAGCGGTCCCTGCCTCGCGCCGCCTGCTGGAGCAGCGCTTCCTCAAGGAAACCGGCCAGACCATCTTCGGCTTTATCACGAACGTCAGGATCAACCGCTTCGCGCGCATGCTCATAGAAACGAAGGATACAATCTCCGAAATCGCCGCCAGGCTCGACGAGCCCGACACAAAGAGTATCTCCAGACGTTTCCAGGCCATAAAAGGCTGCACCCCCTCCGAATTCAGGAAACAACATTTGCGCAAATTGGGAGCATAAATACGCAAATATTACACAAAATCCCCTGCAGTTTTGATAATTTTGTAGCGTTAACGCTAACCTAATAACAATGCTGCTCGGAATCGATATCGGGGGCACCACCATCAACCTCGGACTTGTAGAGAACAACAAGATCGTGCGTAAGCTGTGCGTTCCCTCCTTCCGCCAAGGCGCGGACCTCGAAGAAACCTTAGTCCATCTCGAAGACGCAATCCGTCAAATCATCACTCCTGAAGTGACAAAAATCGGAGTAGGAGTGCCGACTCTCGTAGATGCTGAAAAAGGTATTGTCTACGACGCCACCAACATCCCCTCATGGACTGTAGTGCCGCTCAAAGACCGTCTCGAGAAGACTTTCAAGTGTACTGTAACCGTAAACAACGACGCCAACTGCTTCGTACTCGGCGCCGCCGCTATGCTCGAGAAACCCTCGTCGGTAATCGTGGGAGTAACCCTCGGAACCGGTACCGGAATGGGCATTATCATAGACGGTAAAATCTACAACGGAACCAACTGCGGCGCAGGCGAGCTCTGCTCTCTGCCCTACAACGGCGGCATCCTCGAAGACTTCTGCTCCAAGAAGTTCTTCACCGCCAACAATATAAATCCCAAGGACGCAGGAGACGCCGCCCGAAAAGGCGACCCTCACGCCCTGAAACTGATGGACGAGTTCGGCATTCATCTCGGAAAGCTGCTGTCTATAGTCCTGTTCGCCTATGACCCCGGCCAGGTAGTGTTCGGCGGGGGTGTAGCCCACAACTTCGACCTGTTCAAACCTGCGATGATGCGTCAGCTGAGCTTCTCCTACCCTTATCCCAGATTCCTCGACAAACTCGAAATATCAGCCATGCCGGAAGGAGACATCCCCGTCCTCGGCGCATCACTCCTTTAAACTATATGAAGAAATATTTAAGCCTCATCATTCTCGCAGCGATGGCCCTGAGCTCCTGCTGCGCCAATCTCGAAGGAACAGATCTCTCGCACTGGAAACTCCAGCGCGAAGGTGACAGGCAGGTCTACGACGCCGTAGTCCCCTGTACCGTCGCGGGTGCGCTAAACGAAGCCGGAGTTTTTGGTGAGAACGTCCTGGAGCAGGACCGCTACTTCTCGATCGACAAGACTCAGTTCGACTCGCCGTGGATCTTCACCACTACCTTCAAGGCCGAGAAGGGACTCAACCACGTCCTCCGTTTCGAAGGAATCGGCTACAGCGCAGACATCTGGGTCAACGGTAAGCAGATTGCCGCCGCAGATACTACGGTCGGTGTCTTCTGCGTACGCGAGTATGACATAACCCCTATCGCGAAAGCGAAAAACATCCTGAAGGTTCGCGTCTTCAAGGCCCCCGAGGAGTGTCTCAACAACGGCTATGTAGACTGGAACCCCCGCCCGGTAGACGAAAGCATGGGCATCTGGCGTCCCGTACAGCTCATCTCTACCCCCGACGTGCGTCTCTCAGACGTGTTCGTAAAACCCAACGTCGACCCTGAGGACCTTAAGAAAGCGTCCTTCACGGCCGAAGTCACCCTCGTCAATCACTCCGCCGCCCCTGTAGAAGGCATCCTGCGCGGAGTCTACGAGAGCGGCCAGTTCGAAATTCCCGTCAAGCTCGAAGCGAAGGAGACAAAGCTCGTCTCAGTCGACGAAGAGGTCGTCAAGCCCCGCATCTGGTGGAGCTGCGACCTGGGAAAGCCCGAACTCTACACTCTTAACGCCTCGTTCATTAAAGACGGCGCCATCTCCGACCAGCGCAAGGTCCGTTTCGGCCTTCGCGACATCAAGGGCGAGATCGACCAGTACGGACACCGCCTCTTCAAGCTCAACGGCAAGCCCGTTCTCATCAAGTCCGCAGGCTGGACCGATGACATCTTCATGCAGGACCCCCGCGAGAGAACTCTCAAACAGCTTGAGCTCGTCAAGAACATGGGCCTGAATTCCGTGCGCTTCGAAAACATCTGGAGCAAAGACGGCGCGGTCTATGACCTCTGCGACAGCCTCGGCCTGCTGGCCATGGTCGGCTGGAGCTGCCAGTGGGAATGGAAGGGCTACTGCGGGATGCCCGAAGTCAGCCATTTCGGCTGCATCAACGATCCCGAGACCGAAGCCCTGGCCGTCCGTTATTTCCACGACCAGCTGCTCTGGATGCGCAATCACCCGTCCGTCATCAGCTGGGGCACCGGTTCCGACCGCATCCCCAACGAGCGCCTCGAAGAGGGCTATATGAAGTGGTATAACCAGTTCGAATATCGTCCGTACGTAGTGTCCTCGAAGGGCATGTCCAGCAAGTTCGGCGGCCCTTCCGGAATGAAGATGGAAGGCCCCTACGAGTACGTAGGCCCTGACTACTGGTACCTCGATACCGAGAACGGCGGAAACTACGGCTTCAACACCGAGACCGGAATCGGAATGAACATTCCCCAGGCCGAATCGGTCCGCAGGATAGTGGGCGAAGATAACCTCTGGCCCCTCAACGAGATGTGGGACAAACACTGCACGGTCTCGACCACCGACATGCGCTCGACCCGCGAGGAGAATAAGGCCATGACCGGCTTCTACGGCGAGCCCACCGGCTTCGAAGACTTCGTCAAGAAGGCCCATGCCCTCGACTACGACGGCACCCGCGCCATGTACGAGGCATTCCGCGTCGCAGTCCCCAGGACCACCGGCATCGTCCAGTGGATGCTCAACTCCGCATGGCCGGCCCTCTACTGGCAGCAGTTCGACTGGTATCTCGTGCCCACGGCCGGTTACTACGGCACCCAGAAAGCGACAGCGCCCGTACAGCTCGTCTACAACTACGGCGACCACTCCGTATGGGCGGTCGACGAGGTCGTTCCCGAGGGCGAGTACACCGCCGTCATGAAGGTATACGGCCCGGACAGCAAGCTCCGTAAGACTGACTCCAAGAAGATAGCGATCAAGCCCCGCGAGCCCGTCAAGGTCTTCAAGGGAATCGACGGCCCGGCTTTCGTCGCTCTCGAACTCATCAATGAAAAAGGCAGGAAAGTCGCCGACAACTTCTACTGCGTAGGAAAAGGCAACAACGCGTACAACTGGAAGAAGAGCAACTGGTATCAGACTCCCATCACAGACTATGTAGACCTCTCGTTCGTCGCCAATCTTCCCGCTACGGAAGTTCAGATGAAGACCGTTGCTAACAAGCAGAAATATACTGTAACCCTCAGCAACGAGTCCAACACCATCGCATACCAGAATATCCTTAAGGCCAAGAATGCCGACGGCGAGCTTATCCCCGCGGCTCTCTGGTCAGACAACTTCTTCTCGCTGGTTCCCGGCGAGAGTAAGACGGTTACCTGCACCATCCCCGCCGGCTCCGGTCCCGCATCGATCTCGATGGACGGCTGGAACGCCGAGGTAAGGCAGGCAGCTCCGGATTCGCTGGACCGCAATCGCAGCAAATATGCTGTTTACGATTTCAGTAAAGACGATACCTACAGCAAGGAAGACACCTACGACATCGTAGACGTAAAGCAGCCCAAGGGCAAGAAAGTCAAGAACATAATCTTCATGATAGGCGACGGCATGGGCCTCGAGCAGGTCAGCTGCGCATGGGTCGTCAACGGAGGCAAGCTTAACCTCGACGTAATGCCTTACACAGGCTTCAGCCGCACTTACGCAGTCGATAAGCTCATCACCGACTCCTGCGCAGGCGGCGCAGCTCTTGCCGGCGGCACCAAGACCAAATATGGTTATATCGGCCTCGATCCGGAAGGCAACGTGATGGACACTGCGCTCAAGAAAGCGCAGCGCGCCGGGAAGAAGACCGGCCTCACGGTCACCTGCCGCATCAACGATGCGACCCCGGCCGACTTCACCGTACACGCCCCGGCGCGCCGCATGGAGGAAGAGCTCTCCGCCCAGTATGTCGACTCGGGAGTCGACTTCATCAGCGGAGGCGGCCTCCATTTCTGGACAGACAGAACAGACGGACGCAACCTGGTAGAGGAGATGAAGGCGAAGGGCTATACCTTCGTGGATAAACTCGAAGACATTGCCGGAGCCGAAGGCGATAAATTCCTCGGCCTCTACGATGACTACGATCTTAAAGACGTAGCTCAGCGCGGCCCCATCCTTCTTGAGAGCACTAAAAAAGCTATCGAGATGCTCGACAACAAGAAGGGTTTCTTCCTTATGATTGAGGGTTCCCAGATCGACGACTGGGCACACCGCAATAAAGTTGGTTATATGTGTGAGGAGCTGTTCGATTTCGATCGGACGCTCGGATACGTGTTGGAGTGGGCCGCCCGCGATGGTCAGACGCTGGTGGTTGTTACGGCAGACCATAATACCGGCGGCCTTACACTCCTTCGCGGAGATCTCCAGAAACACGAAATCAGGGTCAACTATTCTACCAAAGGCCACAATGGAATCGTAGTTCCAGTCTATGCCTACGGTCCCGGAGCCGAAGCTTTCGTGGGTATCCATGAAAACAACGAAGTGGGAGCGCTTGTTTGTAAAGCCGTTAAGTAATGAAAGGACTGTTAATCATTATCCTGGCCGCATACGTCGGCGTTATCCCGCAGCCTGTCTCGATGGAGGTTCAGGAGGGCAGCATCAACGCATGTAAGTTCAACACCGTCTATCGCCTCAATAAAGACGCGGCGATTCCGGCAGAGGGCTATACTATCGATGCTACCGGAAAGAAGGTAATAGTAGAAGCCTCAACCGAGGCCGGCTTCTTCTATGCGAAGCAGACCATCAACCAACTCAAGCAGGGCCGCCGCATCCCTAAGGTAAGGATAGTCGACTATCCCCGCTTCGAGTGGCGCGGCTGGCACATCGACCCTTGCCGCCATTTCATGGAGGTAAAGGACATAAAGAAGCAGATCGACGTGATGGCCCAGTACAAGATCAACACTCTTCACTGGCACCTCACCGACGATCAGGGTTGGAGAATAGAGATCAAGAAATATCCCAGACTCACTGAAGTAGGCGGCTGGCGTACGGAATTCGACGGAAGCGTCCATGGCGGTTTCTACACCCAGGACGAAATCCGCGATGTCGTGAAATATGCAGCCGAGCGTCATATAACTGTCGTGCCTGAGATTGAAATGCCCGGCCACAGCGCCGCCGCAATCAGGGCCTACCCTGAACTCTGCTGCACCAAAGAAAAAATGAACGACTTCTACACCTGGGGTTCTCCGGACATCGTGCTCTGCGCGGGTCAGGATTTCACCTATGAGTTCCTCGAGAACGTAATCGCAGAAGTCGTCGAGCTCTTCCCCAGCGAGTATATCCACATCGGCGGAGACGAGTGCCAGAAGACCAAGTGGAAGAACTGCCCCGTCTGCCAGGCCAGAATCAAGTCCGAAGGCCTTAAGGCGGACTCCGAATTCACCGCGGAAGAAAAGCTCCAGAGCTATGCGGTACGCAGGATGGAGAAGATCCTGGCCAAGTACGGAAGGAAGCTTATCGGCTGGGATGAAATCCTCGAAGGAGGCCTCAGCGACGGCGCAGCCGTCATGAGCTGGAGGGGCGAGTCAGGCGGAATCAAGGCCGCCAAGACCAACCACACAGTAGTGATGACTCCGAGCCGCGCCGGAATGTATTTCGACCACTATCAGGGCGATGCTAAGATCGAGCCCGTAACGATCGGCAACCTCAACACCCTCGAGAAAGTCTACAACTACGACCCCGTTCCCGCCGCTCTCACCCAGCAGGGCAAGGGTTCATACGTAAAGGGAGTCCAGTGTAACAACTGGTCCGAGTATATGTACGATGAAGCGAAGCGCGAGTACATGCTCTTCCCCAGGGCTTTCGCCCTCGCCGAGATTGCATGGACCCAGCTTGAGAACAAGAATTTCAGCGACTTCCTCGTAAGGATGGACGAAGCCTGCAAGCGCCTGGATAAGGCCGGAGTCGTCTACCATATTCCTCTTCCCGAGCAGCCCGGCGGATCTTGCGACAAACTCGCGTTCATAGGCGAGACCGCGGTCGAGTTCACGACCTCCCGCCCGATGAAGATGGTCTACACGCTGGACGGAAGCGAGCCCACAATCGATTCAAAGGAATACACCGAACCTCTGAAGTTTACGGAAAGCGGACTCATTAAGATAGCCTGCGTTACGAACTATGACAAGCTGGGTCCCATACGCACAATCACCGTCACTAAGCAGCAGCCACTCAAGGCAACCCCTGCCACTGAGGCATGGAAAGGCCTCGTGGCCCAAAGGGCGGACGGCAGGTTCACGAGCCGCAACCAACTCACCGATGAACTCGGCTGGAAGCCAGTTAAGGTAGACGGTTTGAAGGGCCTCGGCGCGCTCGAGAAGTTCGACAAGAACATGCCGGATTCCCTGAAATTCTACGCCACCAAAGCCGAAGGCTGGATCTCGGTCCCCAAGACCGGAGTCTACCGCTTCAGTTCGGATATCGACCTCGTTGTAATCGACGGACAAACTGTTATCGACAACGACGGAGAGGTCAAGCGCTACTCAAGACGCGACTGCGAGATCGCCCTCGAAAAGGGCCTCCACAAAATCGACGTCATCTATATATATAATGTTGTAGGCGGATGGAACTCCCTGCGTTACAAGCCGGATGTTCTCGTACGTCCCAACGGAGAAGAAAAGTTCAGATCAATAACTTTATACTAATCTATTACTAACCCAAGGAAAAATGAAAACGATTTCCAAATTTCTCCTGTCCATGCTGTTCCTGGGCGCCATGAGCGCTCCCGCAGCATTCGGCGCAGCCGCTGACGAAGTCTCCGGTACCGTCAAGGACGCCAAGGGAAATCCCGTAATCGGAGCGATGGTCACCGACGAGGCCCAGAAAGCCTACACGATGACCGACCTCGACGGAGCTTTCTCCTTTGCGCCCACGACTCCGCGCATTACAGTCTCCTGCCTTGGTTATGTGACCAAGACTTTGACCGTAAAAGCCGGCCAGAAACTCAACATCGTCCTTGATGAGGATACCACCCTCCTCGAAGACGCTGTGGTCGTCGGTTACGCAGTTCAGTCAAAGGCAAACCTGACCGGAGCAGTCTCCACAGTCGATGTGGGTACTCAGATGGCCGGACGTTCCATCCCTGACGTAGGCCGTGGCCTCCAGGGTGCGGCAGCCGGTCTGTCGGTCACCCTCCCTGACGCCGAAGTCGGTTCGGATGCACGCATCCGTATCCGTGGCGCCATCGCCTCGATCGAAGGTGGCGCAAGCCCTCTGATCCTCGTCGACAACGTCGAGGTTCCTTCGCTCCAGGTCGTCAACACCGACGACGTAGAGTCGATCTCCGTCCTTAAGGACGCCGCCTCGACCTCCATCTACGGTGCAAAGGCTGCCTTCGGTGTTATCCTTATCACCACCAAGAAGGGCGCCAAGACAGACAAGGTCACCGTCTCCTATAACGGTATGTGGTCCTTCGAGAACCTCGCCAAGGATTACGATATGGCTGGCGTCAACGGTCTTCAGTACATGCTCGACGCTGCTTACCGTTCAAAGGCCTCGTACTCGCTCAGCAACACCGACAACGCCCAGCGTACTCCTGGTAAGTATCCTACCGACGGCGTAAGGGTCGGTTCGTATTTCTCCACCGATGCAGACGCTATCGCCCGTTCGAGGGAATGGTGGGCAAAGTACGGCAAGGGCGGTTCCGTCCGCGAGCTCGGCCCCAACGATCCTATCGTCTACGGACGTGACTGGTACTACAGCGGCGGCACCAACTACGGTGTTCGTATCTTCAACATCTACGACTACCTCGTACGCGAGAACGCCCCTTCTAACCAGCACAGCGTCAGCGTAAACGGAAAGAGCGGCAACACTACCTTCAATATCGGCCTCGGATACGTATTCCAGAGCGGTATGATGAAGCCCACCACGGACGACTTTACGAAGTACAACGCTTCCGTAAAACTCGAAACCGAGGTCAGCAAGTATGTTACCGTCCGCGCCGGTCTCATGTACTCAACCCGTACAAAGAGATATCCTCTCATCGCTGAAAGTACATCTTACAGTCCCTGGCTCTACCTCTATCGCTGGTCGCCCGTATTCCCCTACGGTTACGACGAAAGAGGAAACATCTTCCGCGGCGTGTTCTCCGAGGCAACTCAGGCCAACACCGCTTCGATGAGGTACAACTACAACAATGTAAACCTCGGCTTTACACTCCATCCGCTCAAGAACTGGAATGTGGTCGCAGATTACACATTCTCGAACCAGGAATACATCCAGACCCTCCCGGGAACATCGTTCTCCGCCGCCAACTGGAAGAGCACCACTCCTCAGCCCTATCTCGACGACAACGGCAACCAGATCTACGTCGACCACGACGGTAATCCCGTAGCCAGCACCGCAGAAGGAGCAGACATGGCCTACTACTTCCCTTATGTCGAGGACTATGTACAGAACCAGGATATCCACTTCCTGTCACGTTCCCACGAGAACTCATACCGCCACACCTTCAACGGTTACACAGACTACACCCTGTACATCGCCAACGCACACACAATCAAGGCGATGCTCGGTATGAACCTCTCGACCTACGACCGTACCGGCCAGACCACCCGCGTCACCAACCTTTCGAACTACGAGAATCCTCAGTTCGCATTCGGTACCGGCGTATGGACTGGTTCAGGTAAGGCCTCCTGGGAGTCGCAGCTCGGCTTCTTCGGACGTCTGAACTACAACTTCAAAGACAGGTACCTGCTCGAGGCCAACCTCCGTCGCGACGGATCTTCGAAGTTCCCTACCGACCTGCGCTGGGCATGGTTCCCTTCATTCTCCGCAGGCTGGCGTATCATCGAAGAGCCTTGGATGGAGTCTCTCAAGCAGTATGTTTCCACCCTCAAGGCCCGCGTATCCTGGGGTTCAGTCGGTGACCAGTCAGTTTCCTCGTCACTCTACATTCCTCAGATCTCTACCGGCCAGAACAACTGGATCAGCAACGGAGGCCTCACCAGCTATGCAGGCACTCCTTCGACCGTGTCCGACTCTATCACCTGGCAGACCATCAAGACAGCTGACGCCGGTATCGACGCCCGCTTCCTTGGCAGCCATGTCGGATTCACCTTCGATTACTTCATCCGCGACACCGAGAACATGATCGTGCCTACCGACGGAGTCAACACCGTTACCTATGGTGCTTCCGCTCCTAAGGCCAACCTCGGCGCCCTCCGTACCAACGGTTGGGAACTCCAGATCGACGGCAACTACCGCTTCGGCAACGGACTCGGCATCAACGCCACCTTCCAGATCGCCGACGCTATTTCCCACATCACCGCTTACGGCGACACCAAGAGCCTCAGCAGCTGGTATGTAGGAAAGACCTACGGCGAAATCTGGGGCTTCAAGGCCGACAGACTCTATCAGTTCGACGACTTCGAGCTCGACGCCGACGGCAACCTCCAGCTCATCGAGCTGACCGCCGCCGAGACCGACGACCCTGCCTGTATCGGCAAGGCTTCGTTCAAGCTCAAACCCGGCCCCAACGGCGAGAAGGCAGTCTATCAGTCCTACTTCGAGGGCAGCTCCTTCCACTTCGGCCCTGGTGACATCAAGTACAAGGATCTCGACGGCGACGGTGTCCTCTCCCGCGGCACCCGCACTACCGACGACCACGGCGACCTCGTCGTAATCGGTAACGAGACTCCTCGCTACGAATACAGCTTCCGCCTCGGCGCAGACTGGATGGGAGTAGACTTCTCCATCTTCTTCCAGGGCGTCGGCAAGCGTGAGATCTGGGGACAGGGTCCTATCGCTGTCGCCGGCTTCTACACCTCCGACGGTGCTATGGCTGCAGCTTTCGCAGACAACTACTGGACACCCGATCGCACCGACGCTTTCTATCCGGCTCCTTACAACATGGGCCGCGACACCAGCGTCGACTCCTACAACTACTTGAAGAACGACCGTATGCTCCTCAACATGGCATACCTCAGGCTCAAGAACCTCACCATCGGTTACACCCTGCCTGCCAAACTCTCGAGCAAGGTCGGTATCTCCAAGCTTCGCGTCTACTTCACCGCTGAGAACTTCCTCACCTGGGACAAACTCCGCGGACTCCCTATCGATCCTGAGTGCGTGACCGGCTACTCCATGTGGGGCAGCAACTATGCACAGGGTTGGACCGGCGTTGGTACGCCCGTGTTCAAGACTCTCACTTTCGGCACACAGGTTAACTTCTAATCACGACAACGAGTATGAAAAAGTTAATATACATCATGTTTGCCGCTGCCGCGCTCAGCGCATGCAGCCAGATCGAATCTCTGCTCGACCGTCCCGCCCTCACCACAACCGTGGACAACAACTTCTGGCGCACCGAAGGTGACATCAGACTGTTTGTGAACGGCTTCTATCCTCTCTACTTCGAAGGTTACGGAGAGGACTGGGATCAGGACTTCGCCCCCGTTCGCGGTGGTACCGGTTTCTGCGACGACTTTGTTTCCGAGGGAACACAGGGCCGTTTCGAGAACAAGGTCCCTACCAGCCGCGGATCATCTTCGGAAAGCCGCAGCTGCTTCGAGCAGTACTATGGCCCGAGCTGGGGCTTCGGTCGTATCCACAAAATCAACGTCCTTATCGACCGTCTCAACGAGCATAAGGCCAACTTCTCCGATGAAGCTTACAACCACTGGCTGTCGGTCGCATACTTCTTCAAGATCTATGAGTACTCCGACCTCGTAGGAGTTTTCGGAAACGTTCCTTACTTCGAGGAGACCGTCAAAGACCTTGATTTCGACACTCAGTACAAAGACCGCGACAACCGTCAGTTCGTGATGGACAAGGTCTACGATATGTGTAACTTCGTTCTCGAGAACATGAGGATAGACGACGGCGCCAACAACGTCAACAGGTATGTTGCAGCAGCTTTCATCTCCCGCTTCATGCTCTACGAAGGCACCTGGCAGAAGTACCACGACGGAGAGGAATTCTCCCACAAGGTCTATGTCGACGCCAACGGAAAAGAGACCAATAAGATCGACAGCGGAACCGAGAAGCTCGTGACCGAGACAGTCTGCGACGCTGAACACGCCAAGAAATATCTCGAGATGGCAGTCAAGGCCGCCGATATCGTGATGAAGAGCGGCAAATACAGCTTCGGAAGCAGCTTCAAGGCCCTGTTCACCTCCGAGGATCTCGGAAGCAACCCTGAAATTCTGCTTTACAGACACTACGACGAAGCTCTCCAGGTACGCCACCCTATCGGATCCTACAACTCAGGTTCCGACTCCGGCAGCAACGTCAGCCTCGAGTACATCAAGGCCTTCAACTGCCAGGATGGCAAGCCTTACTCGATCTCTACTGTACCGGGAGCCAACGACTTCTCGATTGCAAATCTCGTGAAGACCCGCGACCCTCGCTTCTTCGACACTTTCTGGGGCCAGGCCAACATCAAGTCCAACTCGATGATCTACTGCTACAAGTACGCTGCATTCGAGGCTCTTGACGCACTCTTCAAGACCGGCGACCGTCTCCCCAACTGGCAGGGTATCTACAACACCAACGACGCTCCTATCATGCGTCTCGGCGAAGTTGTCCTGAACTGGATCGAGGCCAAAGAGGAACTTGCCGAGTCTTACGGCGGAGACGCTGTCACTCAGGCAAACCTCGATGTTTCCATCAACGCCCTTCGCGACCGTCCTCTCAGCGCCGATGCTCTCAAGGCAGGCGTACAGAAGACCGCCCACCTGGACATCACCGCTCTCCCCAACGACCCCGTCAGGGATACCGATGTCTCCAAGCTCCTCTGGGAAATCCGCCGCGAGCGCCGTATGGAATTCCTCCACGAAGGAAGCCGTATCAAGGACCTGTATCGCTGGTACAAACTCGACTACATGGACTTCGATATGAATCCTGACCACTATCTCGGACCTTGGATCGACTGTGTAGCAGAACTCGGTGGCGGCGACGACGTCCCTGAGATCAACAAGAACTTCCTCACCCAGAGGATCAACGTCATCTCAGTCCAGCACGCAGACGGCACCGTTGCCAAGTACAACGGCAGCAATGCAGCTGATATGGTCGGCTACTATGTTGTCCGTAACGCAGCCAACCGCGAAAACTTCTTCTCACGTTCTTACATGGCTCCTATCGGCCAGCAGCAGATCGACGAGTACAAGATGCGCGGCTACGTTCTGACCCAGACTGAAAACTGGTAGCAGTTATGAAAAGGCTGTCTGTAATATTGTGTCTTTTCGCCCTTCTGGGGGCGCAATCCTGCGGTGATCCGGAGATCAGCGCCCCCCAGAACACGGGCAAGACCGCGGTAATAGAGCCGGGAACTAACCCTGGTACTGACCCCGGAACAAATCCGGGGACGGACCCGGGGACAGATCCGGGCACAGATCCGGGCACCAATCCCGGCACTGACCCCGGGACCGGATCCGAGACCGTCGGCAAGCTCTGCAAGGAAGAGTTCCTTGGCCAGTCACCCAGGATCATCGCCTATATGACGGAGTATACCAGCGTCTCGACTATCGATGCCAGCTGCCTTACCCATATCAACTATGCCCACGGACGTTTCGGCAATCCCAAGACCGGCGACGGCGGAATCGTAATTTCCGAGGGCAGCAACGGTCTGATGAAAAAAGTCATCGCTCTGAAGGAGAAAAAGCCCAGCCTCAAAGTCCTCCTTATGATAGGCGGATGGGGCGAACATGCCGACGGTTTCTCGATGATGGCCCGCGACGCGGCGAAGCGTTCCGCTTTCTGCCACGCCTGCAAGCAACACATCGACAATTACGGCTTCGACGGAATCGATATCGACTGGGAATACCCGGGCGGCGGTCCCTCGACAAACGGAAAGAGCGACGCTGATCCAAAGAACTTTGTTCTTGTATTAAAAGAACTTCGTGACTCGATCGGTGACACGAAAATCATCTCTTATGCATCTTCTTCTAGTGCGAAGTATATGGATTGGAAGGGAGCAATGGAGTATTTGGACTACGTAAACGTCATGACCTACGATATGGGAAAACCGCCGAAAGGACATAATTCCCCTCTTCAGAGCTCGAAAACCTTCAGCCAGACCGGCTGTAAGGAAAGCATCGACCTCCACGTAAAGGCCGGAGTTCCGAAGAGCCGTATGAATATGGGAGTTCCTTTCTATGGCCACGGAGTGTCGCCCTACGATTCGGACGTAAAGTTCGTCTCGATGGCCGATATCTTTGCTGCGAAGGAAGGGAGCAAGTACTACGGCAAGAACATCCGGAAGTGGGATGACACCGCCAAGGTACCCTACCTGACAGATGGCGACGGCAATATCCTCCTGAGCTACGACGACGAAGAGTCAGTCACCGCAAAGGGACAGTTTGTCAAAGACAACAATATCGGAGGCGCAATGTTCTGGGAGTTCCGTCACGACGACAGCAAAGGAACTCTCCGCAAAGCGCTTTGCAGAGCTATTTATGGTAAAGAATCAACACTTTAATAACTAACCTTTTAATCATTTAAAAAATGAAACGTTTATTCTATCTTGCTTTCGTGGCACTTGCAGTATTTGCCTGCGACAAGCCCGAAGTGAATCCGGACCCCAAACCGGGTCCTGACGACGATCAGAAGGAGCAGACCGGCGGTTACGATTCGATCTCGATCGTTCTCAAGGCTTCGAACGTTAAGACCGCTTGGGCCGACGGAGATGCCCTCCAGGTCTATTGCGTAACAGCGGACGGCGCAGATGTAGAGGCTAAGTACGTCCTCTCAGCCGGCGTCGGCAGCGCTACAGGTACTTTCGTCCCTGCAACAGGCGTCACCGCAGTTCCTAAGGGAGGAAAAGACTACTTCGCCGCCTATCCTTACGACGAAGACAGAACCTTCGCTCAGCACAACACCTTCACAGTAGTTGTCCCGGCCGACCAGACCGCGGCTACCCCTCTGTTTGCTGCAGCTTCTGATGCAACAACCCTCGAACTTGCGAGCTTTATGGGCGCTATCAAGTTCACCCTCACCGGTGACGCCGAGCTCAAGAACATCGCTCTCGAAGACAACAACAGCAACAGCATTCTTTCCGGAAACGTTACCTACAACGCAAAGACCGGAAAGGCTACATTCAAGAACGCTTCCGCAACCAAGCACGAGATCAGCCTCGTACTTCCCGAGAAGCTCATCGTCGACGGCACTACCGCTCCCCTCGTAATCGAAGTTCCTGCCGGAACTCTCGCAGACGGCGGCAAGCTCACCCTGTTCGACATGAACGACAATGCAGCGGCTGTTATCGACATCCCTGCTCAGACTATTGCAGCCGGCACAGTCAACGACCTCGGCAACCTCAGCTTCGAGGCTGTCAGCCAGACCGTTGACCTCGGCGTAGCCGGAACCGCAAACAGCTACATCATCCCTGCAGCAGGAACATACAAGTTCAAGGCTGTCAAGGGTAATTCCAACGAAGCCGTCGAGGCTGCAAGCGTAGAGATCTTCTGGGAGACCCGCGAAGACACCCTCGCAATCGAGGCTGGTACCATCATCAAGAGCGTCGCTCTCGAGGAAGGCTATGTAGTCGTCGAGACCGCGAAGCCTCTCGTCCCGGGTAACGCCCTCATCGCCGCCAAGAACGCAGACGGAGACATCCTCTGGACATGGCATCTCTGGCTGCCTGAGACTACCGTCAACACGATCCCTGATCCAGACGGAGCATTCTGGGCAACAGAAGTTATGGACCGCAACCTCGGCGCTATGGTTCCTACCGACACTACCGCCAAGGCTCTCGAGAAGTCCTTCGGTCTGTACTATCAGTGGAGCCGTATGACTCCTCTCGTAGGACCGTTCACCGTAGCAGGTACCGAGACCACCGGAATGGAGAAACTCTCCCAGGATATGGATTACTGGATCTCACATCCGGCAGAAATCACCGAAGGTGACGAAGGAAGCAACAACTACCTCAAGGAGCCTCTTGATTACTGGGGAGGCGAAGAAGGTGGTGACGGTTCCAAGACAATGTATGACCCTTGCCCTGTAGGATACAAGGTCCCTGTCTACGACAACACCTACGGAATGTGGATCAAGCGTGATGACACTACCTGGGGATTTGACCAGGAGAATATGTGGTTCTACTTCAAGGCCACAGGCATCACCTTCCCTCTCGACGGTTATCTTTCCGCCAGCAAGAACCAGAGCAAGTACGGCATCCGCGCCCTCATCTGGAGTGCAACTCCTGGTATCGGAGACGAGCACGATGTGCGTGGTTCCGCAGGCTTCTTCGATCTGAGCCGCGACTCCGGCAAGTACTACTATCACAGCTACTTCCGCTATGCAGCAGGTAACATCCGCTGCGCCAAGGAGCATTAATAGTCAACCCTTTCAAAGATGGGGGCCGTGTGCCCCCATCTTTTTAATTTTTTAAATTATGAGATCGTCCTTATTCGTTACCAGCCTTATTGTAGTAACAGTATTCAGTTCCTGCATTTCCTGCACCCCAAAAAACGACGAGCCGGTTGCTCCAATCAAGAAGGAAGCCGTCCCCAACGACGATGGCAGTTATGGTCCGGAGACCGCAGGTGCATGGAAAAACCCCGATGACGCCCCGGTGATGGGCAAGGTCATTACCTACAAACTAGACGGAGTCGAGGAACTGTCAGGCCTGTGTCTGAGCAAGGACAAAGACTTCCTCTGGGGAGTCGGCGATCAGGGCTATCTCTACAAGATCAATTTTGACGGCACATACGAGGCCGGCAAAAACATCGGCGGAGACCTCGAAGGTCTCGCCATCGACCCCGAAACGGGCCATCTCTACGTATGCGGCGAGCCCAATTACGCTTACATCATCAAAGCCCCTAACTACAACAAATTGGAGAGGCTCTTCAAGGTTGAAGAGGCCTCGACCTACGAGAATTCGGGCCTCGAAGGAATCGCCTGGTACAAAGGCGAACTCTACCTCGGAGCCCAGACGGGCGCCAATTACTGGCGTTACAAACCGGACGGCACAAAAACGGTTAACAAGACCAGCCTCCGCAAGGTCTGCCCCACCATCTCCGAAGTGGGCGACATGTGTTACGACGCCGAGCGCGACCGTCTCTGGGTGATAGACTCCAACAGCAACTCAACCCGCCCGGAGTATCTCCCCTTCACTCTTTACATGTTCACCGGCGATGCTTCAAAGATCATCGCAAAATATCCCCTCAGCTCGTTTACCCAAAACAATCCTGAGGTTTGTTGTGTAGACCACAACCACAACTGTATCTGGATAGCCGACGACTCGTCGAAATCTATCCTCCACAAAGTTGAATTCATCAATCTCTAATCACATATATGAGAAAGCTTTTTCGGATTGCCCTGTGTGTAGCGGCGCTGGTATATTCCTGCGGACCCGAGCCCGTGCAGCCCGAATACGGGAAAAAGGAAGCAGTTCCTGAAAACCAGACCGAGCCGGAAGACTCTACCGAGCGCGACGCCCGCCTTGCCAGGCTTGGAATAACCCCCGTGAGGTGTGTCTATTTCACCGAATATACCCCCAGTTCGGAATTCCCGACCGAGGAAGACATCCGCTGCTTTACCCACATCAACTACGGCCATGCACGTTTCAAGGATAAAAAGAACGGCACCGGACTCGACCTTGCCAAGCCCGAATACCTGAAAAAACTCGCAGACTTCAAGAAGACTTATCCGGAGCTCAAGATACTCCTAATGGTAGGAGGTTGGGGCTACGCGGCAGACGGATTCTCGGAGATGGCCAAGGATGACGCAAAGCGCAAGGCCTTCTGCGAGAACATTCTCAAGGTCTGCGAAGACTATGGCATCGACGGAGTGGACCTGGATTGGGAATATCCCACCCATGCCGCCCACTCCACCACCAACGGCCAGGACTACTACAACGGCGCCGACCCCAACGACACCAAAAACTTCAACACGCTTGTAAAAGAGCTCCGCGAGACCCTGGGCGAGAACAGGCTTATCACCTACGCCGCTTCGTCGAGCGGAGACTATATGGACCACAAAACCGCACTCGAGTGGGTCGACTACATTAACGTAATGACCTATTCGATGGGCGATCCGCCATACCACAACTCCCCTCTCTACAGGTCAGAGCTCACCCGCAAACGTTCGAGCGAGGAGAGCATCGAGACCTTCCACTCTAAGGGCGTTCCCTACGACAGGATGAACTACGGAGTCGGCTTCTATGGCCATGGCGACGGCAGCGTCTATCCTTCATCGGTCCAATATCATAAAGCGGTCGATGCCCTGTCTACCGGCAAGGTCGACGGAAAGAGCGTCGAAGGCTACAACATCCGCTGGTGGGACGATCAGGGCAAGAACTGCTACCTCGGCGATAAAGACGGGAAAATGTACGCCAGCTACGAAGACCCCGAGTCAATCGGCTACAGGGTCGCGTTCCTCAAGAGCAAGGGAATGCTCGGCGCGTTCGCATGGGAATACCGCGAGGACGACTCGAAGGGAACTCTCAGAAAGGCCCTGCGCGATCTGATGGACGGCAAGACGGTAGAGAACCCGTATCCCGGCAATGGCCCCTCCGGCCCCGTGACTCCGCCCGAGCCCGAGAAGCCCTTTTATGAGCCCGAAACCGACACGCCCGCAGCCCCGAGCGGCCCGTTCACCGATCTGGGAGCGGCCGGGACTGCGAACAGTTATATCATCACCGCCCCCGGCGCCTACAAGTTCAAGGCGGTCAAGGGAAACAGCTCGACCTCGGTAGGCTCGGTCGCAAAGGCTGCCCTGCTCTGGGAAACGGGCAATACCAACGACGCCCCCGCGCGCTTCAGCATCATCGAGAGCTATGGAGTAGACGGCTCGTACATCACTTTCAAGACTCCCTCGACCCTGAAGCCCGGCAACGCGCTGATCGCGGCGCTCGATTCCGACGGCTTTGTCCTCTGGAGCTGGCACATCTGGATCCCGGACACCGCCCTCACCGAGGATACCTACGGTCTTTCTGGCTATGCGTTCATGAGCCGCAACCTCGGCGCGCTGGTCGATGCGGAAGCGGGCTCATCCCCGGTTGACATCCGCGCTAACGGCCTCCACTATCAGTGGGGCCGCAAGGACCCGTTCCCTACCCCGGACGGCGACGGCAAGATGGGAGTAGCCGGCGTTTCCATGACCCTGAGCGGGGGCAAGATCTCAGCGGACGAGGCGGCCGCGAAACCCACGGTCTTCGGCTCGGTCAACGGCGACTGGTCCAGCACGACCAACGGCGATTACTGGGGCGACACCTCCGACGGCAAGAGCATCTACGACCCCTGCCCGCCCGGATATAAAGTCCCCAAGCGCGAGGATGCAACCGCCCTCTTCAGGACGAACCTGGTCGAGGTCACGGCCACCTGGGAGTATAATTCCACCGCCCATTATTTCACGACAGGCAGCCCGTCGGCTGTCTTCCCACTACCCGGCTATATCGACTATACCGGTTCCATGACGGGCGTAGGAAAGAGAACGGATATCTGGAACGCCCACCACGACAAAGACTCCCCCTCGAACGCATACGGCCAGTATGTCTACGAAGGCCCGGTTTCGAAAATCTCGGCCCAGACCAAGGCCCGCGGAGGCAGTGTGCGTTGCATCTCGCTCGATAAGGTCCCCTTCACGAACGAAGCAGGCATGCCCGTGAAGGGAAGCTACACCCGAAAGGTGTTCGATTCCGGAATGGTTGAGCTATCAGGCATCTGCTTCAGCAAGGACAGCTCCTTCTTGTGGGGAGTAGGCGACCAGGGTTACCTGTATAAGATCAACTTCGCGGCAAGCGTAGAAGACATGACCTTCGAGCAGCAGTACTACCACGACGCCGACATGGAAGATGTCACCCTCGATCCCACCACCGGCGATCTCTATATTGCAATCGAAGGCTCGCAGAAGATCTATAGGATTAAGGCCCCCGGCTACAACACTTACGAAACGGTGTTCTATGTCCAGGAGGCGGTAGACATGAACATAGGCAACAGCGGACTTGAAGGCTGCACCTACTATAAAGACGGTAAACTTTACATCGGCTGCCAGTACGGCGCCAACCTCTGGTCTTACACTCTCGGCGGAGAGAAACTCAGCCGTATCCAACTTACGACTCTCGCTCCGGCAATCGAGGAAGTAGGCGGACTGTGTTACGACACCAAGCGCGACGAACTTTGGGTATCCGATTCGGAAGCTTTCAAACTGTTTGTATTCGACGGCGCCGTAACCAGGCAAAAGGCCGAGTACGACATCAGTTTCATCGGCAATCCTGAGTCGGTGCTTGTCGACCACATCCACAACTGCGTGTGGGTTGGAGACGACGGTAGTTCGTCACGTCTCTACAAGATAGAGTTCAGCGGACTTTAGCCGAAAATTTATTATATTCGTAAACCGTTTCCCGAGAAGCGGTTTACGAATCACATGAAAATACACGTTACATCAGAAACCGGGCGTCTCAGGGAGGTAATCCTTGGGCGCCCGGAATCGAATGGTCCGGTTCCGGCTCCCGAACAGACCTTCGATGCCAAATCATATGAATCAGCTTTAAAAGGATTCTATCCCAAGGATGAGGATATTATCCGCGAAATGGGAGCCTTTGAAAAAGTGTTGCTGAAACACGGCGTAAAGGTCCACCGCCCTGCCCCAGTCGAGGGCTGCAACCAGATTTTCGCCCGCGACGTAGGCTTTGTAATCGACGATAAAATAATAGTCTCGAACATAATCCCCGACAGACAGGAAGAAATCGACGCCTACGACGAAATCTACAGCCAGATCCACTACAAGCAGATTTACAACCTGCCCGAAGCGGTCCACGTAGAAGGAGGAGACGTGATTCTCTGGAAAGACTATCTACTCGTAGGCCAATACGCCTTCAAAGACTACCCTCAGGTAAAAACAGCCCGTACGAATAGGCTTGCGCTGGATTATCTGGGGATGATCTTCCCTTCGAAGAACATCATTCCTCTTAACTTGAGGAAGAGCGATACAGATCCTTACGAGGGTATCCTTCATCTGGACTGTACCTTCATGCCGGTCGGCCACGACAAAGCTATCATCTACAAAGACGGCTTCCTCAACCCGCGAGACGCAGGGCACCTCATCGACCTGTTTGGTCCGTCGAACGTGTTTGAACTTACTAAAGAAGAGATGTATTGGATGAATTCCAACATCTTCTCCATCTCTGAAGACATAGTAGTCGTAGAGGAACACTTCACCCGCTTGAAGGCCTGGCTCGAAAGTCAGGGGATTACGGTAGAGACTGTTCCTTATCGTGAAATTTCCAAGATGGGCGGACTTCTTCGCTGCTCCACCCTTCCTTTATACAGAGACTAGATTATGGGAAAACTTGTGATGGTCGCGTTCGGAGGAAACGCGCTTTTAAGGGCTGGCCAGAAAGGAACCTACGCCGAGCAGCTCGCAAACGTTGAAGACGCATGCCGCTGCCTGCTGCCGCTTCTGGAGCATGGCTGCGGACTCGTTATCGGCCACGGAAACGGGCCGCAGGTCGGGAACGCCCTTCTGCGCCATGAAGCCGGCTCCCGCGATTTCGGGCTACAGGCGATGCCGATGGATTTTTGCGGCGCCGAGACCCAGGGCTCGATAGCCTACCTGATCGAGACAGCGATGGAGAAGGTTCTTCTCGAGGCAGGTCTTTCGAGGCCGGTAGTCTCGCTTGTTACCCGCGTAGAGGTCGCCTCCGACGATCCGGCTTTCGACAAGCCCTCGAAACCGGTAGGCCCGTATTATAAAGAGATTCCCGATCAGGTCGGGAATGACGGGAATGTCATGCCCGGCTCCGACCGGGCATCTGTCTATCGCGAAGATCCGGCCGGGCGTGGTTGGAGAAAGGTTGTAGCCTCACCTAAACCGCTGGTTATCAACAACATCGAACTCGTCGAACGCCTCGCGCGCGAGGGAAATATAGTCGTCGCCGTGGGCGGCGGCGGAATCCCGGTAGTCGCCGGCCAGGACGGCAGACATGGGGTCGAAGCTGTGATCGACAAGGACCTTGCCTGCTCGCTGGCGGCCGTAAGGATGAAGGCCGACGAATTTTACATCCTGACCGATGTATCAAAAGTGTATATCAATTTCAAGAAGCCCGGCGAGAAAGCGCTGGATTCGATGTCGGTCCAGGAGGCGCGGGAATATCTTGCGGAAGGCCAGTTCGCCGAAGGCTCGATGGCCCCGAAAGTCAGGGCGGGCATTGCTTTCGTAGAGAATGGAGGCGGCGAATGCATTATTACCGAGGCCGGCCAGCTCGGAAACCCCAGTTGTGGAACTAGAATTACAAAATAACATATGGTTAACCTTAAAAACCGCAGCTTCCTTAAGCTGCTCGACTTCACCCCAGAAGAAATCCAGTACCTGCTCGACCTCGCCGCCGAGCTCAAGGCAGATAAAAAATCCGGCCGGGAACACCAGTCCCTCAAAGGCAAGAACATAGCGCTCATATTCGAAAAGACTTCGACCCGCACCCGCTGCTCGTTCGAGGTTGCAGCTTACGATCAGGGCGCCCATGTCACCTACCTCGGCCCCAGCGGCAGCCAGATCGGAATCAAGGAGACCATGAAAGACACTGCCCGTGTTCTCGGCCGCATGTACGACGGAATCGAGTACCGCGGCTTCGCTCAGACTACCGTGGAGGAACTCGCCAAGTATTCCGGAGTCCCCGTATGGAACGGCCTTACGAATGAATTCCACCCGACCCAGATTCTGGCGGACTTCCTGACCATGCGCGAACACTCCGACAAGCCCCTGAACCAAATCAGCTACGCATACCTTGGCGATGCACGTTTCAATATGGGTAATTCCCTGCTGGTAGGCGGTGCGAAGATGGGAATGGACGTAAGGATCGTGGCTCCAAAGGCCCTGCAGCCGGCCGCCGAGCTGGTAGCCGAGTGCAAGAAAGTTGCCGAGCAGACTGGCGCCCGCATCACCATCACCGACGATGTAGACGCAGGAGTGAAGGGCTGCGATTTCATCTATACGGATATCTGGGTCTCCATGGGCGAGCCGGACGAGGTCTGGAAGGAGCGAATCGCAATGCTTCTGCCTTACCAGGTGAACGCCAAACTGATGGCCCGCACCGGCAATCCGAACTGCAAGTTCATGCACTGCCTTCCTTCATATCACAACCGCGATACGAAAGCCGGAGAGGATGTGTATCAGAAGTTCGGCCTGGACGGAGTAGAAGTTACGGAAGAAGTCTTCGAATCCCCCGCCAGCATCGTCTTCGACGAGGCCGAAAACCGCATGCACACCATCAAGGCCGTAATGGTCGCGACCCTTGGACGCTAATAAGTAATTAAAAACCGTATATGAACACCATTGCTTTGCAACTTATCGTGGCGGCTATCGCCATCGTGTATTTCGTAGCAACCCTATTTATAGTCAGGCGCAAGCCGGGACTGCTGTGGGTATGTGCGGCGCTGGTGGCGCTTGGCGGAATCCTGCTCTATTGGCAGGCCTATGCCGGCGTCAAAGCACTCATCCCCCATCTGGTGATGAGCATCCTGACCGGACTGGATCTATTCCTGTTCAGGGCATACACGATAGGAATGGTTAACAACTTCTTCTTCGGAGAAGGAAACATGGCCCATCTGGTCATCCTGTATGGCATTATGCTCTGCGCAGTGTGGACAACTTCGCTGGCAGCCATCCACGTTTTCGCACGCAAGCTCGAGAGTCGCATCTGGCTGTGGTTCAATACGTTAGGAAAGAGTAAGACGCCCGTCCATCTTATTATCGGCGTCAACCAGAGAGGCATCAGCCTGGCCCGCAGCCTGAAAGGCAAGGGCCGCGTCGTCGTTCTTGACGACGCCATGTCCGCTCCCGTCCCCAAGGGCAAGGTCGACTTCTTCAGCGTGATCCGCGGAATCAGGGTCGAATCCCCGCTGGTCGGCAGGCTCCACCGCGAAGCGCCATGGGCAGCAGTAATCAAGGGCTCGCTCGCGCTCCACAGGCTCGATCGCTGGCTCCAGCTCGAATCGACCTGCGTCTATCTGCTGTCTGAGGACCTCTCGAACAATATCGCAGTCGCCATCAGGCTCGACAAGCGCGGCAAGGCTCAGATTTGGTTCGCAGCAAGCGGCAATATCCTCACCGAGGAGTTGCCGATCGCCCACCCTCGCCTCCACCTGGTAGACCCGTCGGCCCTTTCGGCGGCCAGCCTCAAACGCGAGGAAGACCTGTATCCCGTCCGCTTCGTCAAGGTCGCCCGCGACGAAAACGGCCGGCGCCTCGGCTACGTTGAGTCCGGCTTCGAGTCCATGGTCATCGGCTTCGGAGGCTGCGGCCAGGGAGTGACCGAGTTCCTTTATGAGTGGGGAGCGTTCGTGGGAAGAGACAAGAGGCAGAAGCCGCTCAGGATCGATGCCGTAGACAGCAATATGGATGCCCTGGTCCCTTCGTTCAAGGAGAATCATCCGGGAATGACGGACGGCCGAATCATCTTCCACGCCATCAATTCCGAGAGTTCCGAGTTCCGCACCCTTCTTGACGAACGACTTGCTTCGCTCAACTGGGTAGGAATTTCCCTCGGAGACGACGAAGCTACGATGAAGACAGCCCTTCAGATTGCAAAGCGCTTCTTCGTGATGAGCAAGACTCCGGATCCCACCGCGGATGAAGAAAAGGCCAACGGCAGCAACGGTTTCGTGATCGCCGTGCGTCTGGAAAGCACCCAGGCCTATCTGGACACCATCCACTTCGCGAAGGAAAACTACGGAGTAGAGATAATCCCCTTCGGCGAGCGCGAAAAGATCTGGACCTACGACAACATTACCGGAGGAGATACTGCTAAATTTGCCCGTATCTTCTACGACGGTTATTCAGCTTCCGCCGGAACCAATTTCGGCACATGGGAAGAGCGCAACAAGGCTATACTCGCCTCCGACAAGACTCCGCTCTGGAAAGCGCTGGAGCTCTCGCGCAAGACTTCCCAGGATTACTCTGACTACTTCCACCGGAAGGTGAAAATGCAGCTTTGCGAACTCTTCAAACCCGAATACGAGGGCGTATGGAACGACATCCCCGTAGTCTACGAAGACAAACACTACAGCGGAGAAGACCCGTACGTGGGAAAGGTTCTGGAGTATCTCGCGATAGGCGAACACCTTCGTTGGGAGGCTTCACACCGCGCGGCCGGATACAAACCAGGTCCCGCGAAAGCCGAGGACAGAAAGATCCACACGGATCTGGTCCCCTACAACACCCTTTCCGAAGTGGCGAAGCACTACGACTGGATCGTAGTCCGCACTTCGCTTAAACTCAAATAGTATGAGCAATAACTCTTCCGGTGCCTGGCGCCGATACAACATCTTCCTCTCGTCTACCTTCAAGGATATGGACTTCGAGAGGGATGTCATCAAATTCAAGGTTATCCCCGCCCTCAACAGACGCTTTCGCGACCGCAGGGTGGAGCTTCAGGCTATAGACCTGCGACTCGGAGTCAACACCTCGAACATGAGCGAGGCGGAAAGCGAGCGTAAGGTTCTGTCCGTATGTACAAGTTGTATCGACAGCTCCCGCCCGTTCTTCATCGGCCTCATTGGCCGCCGCTACGGCTGGGTTCCGCCGGTAGAGCGCTGGAAAGAGTTCATGGCCGGACTGTCGGACGAAGAGCGCGAGATTCTGGCAGACACCGCCGGTTGTTCCGTGACCGAGATGGAGATAGTCTACGGCGCCCTTTCGCAGGGCAGCTTCGACTCTTCCCACGTCCTTTTCTTCCTGCGCGACGACGCCTCTTACAACGGCATGCCGGAGGAGTTAGTACCCACCTTCTGCGACTCCGACCCCGATAATCTGCGGCGTCTGGAAATCCTTAAAGCGAAGGTTCAGCAGCTGTTCGGCGAGCGCGGCGGCGAGGACGACCGCTGCACCCCGTATCACCTCGAATGGACCGAAGGTGGTTTTAGTTCGGCCGAATTCGAGCGCATGGTCACCGAGCAACTCGCCCGCCAGATCGAGGCCGAGACAGCGCGCGAAGAGCAGGAAGGGACCGCGACCTGGTGGGCCCAGGAAAAGGAGCTCGAAGAATCGACCCTCCTGAGGCTGCTGCCTGGCTCGATCGAGCTCGACGTCTATGACGACGATGACCAGGAAGACGAGGAATACGACGAAGAGGACGAGGATGATGATGAGGAGGACGATTCCTCCGACGTAGCGGTTTGGTATGTCCAGGGCTACGGCGCCAGCACCCACATGGCCCAGGATTATGTACAGTGGGACGAGGATACGGATGTCATCCGCCTGCTGGCCGTGTTCGGACTGTCGGAGTACAGTTCGTCTATGCGCCCGGTTATCGCCCGCTGGATCCACGAACTCGCCGAGCGCGTCGGCCGCGAAGAACTTCCGGAAGACGAGCTTATGCTCGGGAAAATGCCCGAACCGGAGCTTTTCAATCTGTTCGAAGAGTTGGTCGAAGAAGCCGCGGAAGACAACTATATCTACATCTATATGGACGACGTCGAGGCCCTGGAGACAACCTCTCCCAAGGACCTCTATATGCCTTGGCTCGATCACATAAAGGACGACGTCAATGTAATGATCAACCTCCAGGACGAAAGCGAAGCCCGCGAAAAGGTCCTGGAAGCATATCCTTATCTGTCCAGAAAAATGATGATTGGAGTCGAGGCCGATGAAGAGGCTGCTACCGAGCTCATCGAGAATTACGAGCAGACCTTCTTCCTCGAACTTCCGGAGAAGATCAAAAAGCAGATGATTAAGGCTGCCACCTCGAAGAAGAAGACGCTCTCCCCTCTGAAGGTCCACAGCATCTTCCGCATCTTCGAGTCGCTCACCCAGGAAGACTTCCGGCAAATCCGCGGCAAAAAGGGCAGTCAGATCGATGCCATCAACGGCTATCTCGAAGACATCTGGAAGGATATGCCGGATGCCACCTACGACATCATGACCTTCATGGTCAACCAGATAGTGAAGAACCTTTCGCTCGGCGAGAATATGCGCCAGGCAATCTGGACTATTGCGGCGGCGCCGGGCGGTCTTCGCGAAAGCGACGTAGCCCATTTCGCCGGCGAGGACTGGGATATGGTCCAGTTCTACCGCGCGATGAAT
The DNA here is from genome assembly GCA_905234775.1 of uncultured Bacteroidales bacterium. The sequence continues at coordinate 52,810 of CAJOJC010000005.1, forward strand.
TTCCTCCACGACTTCTTCTACGAGGACCATGCCCGCCACCTCTGGAGAGCCAAGTATATCACCCGCCCGGAAGACGGCCTCGGCGGACGCCAGAAGCAGATTTCCGAGTACATCCTTACACTCGACCCGCATGATTCGCTGCGGGAAACCATGGGCCTGTACTTTGCGCTCGGCGGCTGCGATCCTTCTCATTTCGCGGCCTACATGGTCGAGGGCGACTATCTCCACGGCCAGCAGATGAGCGATCTCGTCCATTTCCATGGGCCGCAGATCCGCCAGCTGCTGCGCGAGGGCTACCTCGACTCGGTTGATTTCGAAAACTACTGCAAGGCGCTGCCAATCGAGCAGCGACTGCAGCTGATGATGGACGTCCTTACCGCGCTCGCTGATCTTAAGGAGGAGCGGGAAAAGATCCACGCTCTGATGTCGCACTGGCTGGACGACGTCAAGGTCGAAGACCTGAACGGTGCGGACCCCTTCACCTTCGCAAGCGTTCTGGCAGGCCAGCGTGAGTCCATCCCCAACCTTGAGAAGGCGCTTGAAGCCGCCCGCAGGAGCGACTCGCTCGGATTCCCGGGCTCAAAGCAACTTATTTCGATGATCTCAGCCCTGCTGCTGATGCAGTATCAGAAGAAGGGTATGAAGGATGAAGCGGATGCTCTGCGGGGCGGGGCCGGCAGCGGCGCAAAGAGCGCCAAGGAGCGCTTTACGGCGCTCTTCCCGCTCGTCGCCCAGGCCGGCACCAAATCCGCGCTGATCTCCAAAAAGAAGCGCATGGAGCTCCTGGATCAGTTCTTCGACGAGTACTATGCGATAGTCGACGACCTCGAGCTCAATCAGGAGACTTTCGAGGCTCGGTTCAAATCATACAATCTCATCATCAACGCCCTTGGCCATAATACATACTTCTAACACTTTTTTGAAGAGTGTCGATTCTGTCAATGTAGGAACACCGGATACACCATTTGTCTTAACTATTGATGTAACTGGTTTGGCTAGTGATGTTTACAGTGTACATATTGACTATTATGGTTTAGATACAGATCAATACTCATTAAATGTAAACGACACTACATTCAAAGTATCTAAATTGGATGCTACTGGATTTATTGTCAGTGCTGATAATATCACTTACACTGATAAGACCAATATTGTTGTTACTGTTCCTGTTGGAATAACTGGTAATATTACTCTCAGACTCAATGATACTAGTGTAACTCCGGTTACTTTGGATATTGTTGACGGTAAAGTCATTTGGGCTTATGATAACTTGCCTGCTGGCAACTACACAGTATATGCAACCTACAACGGTAACTATAAATACAATATTAATAATACCTTGTCTGCCGAGTTTGTTGTTTATAAACTCGATCCGGGTCTTGAGATTGTTTCTGTTGTTTCCGTTGCTGACGATAAAGCTACTGTAACAATTAGAATTAATGGAGAAACTAAAGGAGATACTGTGAACATTACCGGTCTTGACAAGCCTTACAATAATGTGGTTATTCAGGAAGGTGGTATCGTAACTCTTGTAACTGAAGGTCCTCTAGATTATGATGACTACACAGTCACTGTCAGTTATGGTGGTAACAATAACTTCAATACAAGTTCCAAATCTTACGATTTCCATTCAGACAAGATTAGCGATTATACTATAACTGTTACTCCTGTAAACATTACATTTAAAGATGATGAAATCATTACAGTTACTGTTCCTGATGGTGCAACCAGTGTTTCCATTTGGGTAAACGGCACCAGGGTTGACAAGACTATTAGTGCAGGAACTACTGAGGTTGAGTTTGACGTAACCAATCTCGTTACTCGCACTGGCGTTTACTTCGTAAATGCTACTGTTAATGATGATAAATATGCTTCTAAAGTGGTTGAAAACATGTTTACTGTTGTTCCTCGCAATACTACATTGTTCATTGATGTTCACGATGTGGATATCTGGAATAAGGAATATGTTAACGTCACAATCAAGGATGCTGATGGAAATGTCATCACTGATGCTTCAGGTAAAGTGAATATTACCATTAATGGTGTCGACCATCCAGTAGCAATCACTGATGGTGTTGCCAGATTCAATACTGCTGATTTAATCGTTGGCGTGAACACTGTCAGCGCGTTCTATGCAGGTGAGAGAAACTACGTAGGCAACTATTCCGTGGCAACATTCACTGTCAACCAGAGAGCTCCTAAGGTCAACGTAACCGCTACCAACAGAAGTGTTGATGAGACAGTTGCTATTACAGTAACCATTCCTGCAAATGCTACAGGATATGTTGTGATTAGCGGTAACTTCACTGATAATGAGATTCATGTTGCAAATACAGAGTTCACTGGTGGTGTTGCAATTGTTGATGTAACTGGTTTAGCTAACGGAACATACAGTGTGCACATAAAATATTATGGTTCAGATAATGATAATTACACAATAGGTGAAAATGATACTAAATTTAAAGTATCTAAATTGAATGCTACTGGTTTTGTTGTCAGTGCTGACAATATCACTTACACTAATAAGACTAATATTGTTGTTACTGTTCCAGAGGGTATTACTGGTAATATTACTTTAAGACTCAATGATACTAGTGTAACTCCTGTTACTTTGGATATTGTTGATGGTAAAGTTGTTTGGGTTATTGATAACTTGCCTGCTGGTAATTACACAGTTTATGCAACATATAATGGTAACTACAAGTATAATGTGAATGACACTTTGTCTGCTGAGTTTGATGTTTACAAACTTGATCCTAATCTTGAGATTGTTTCTGTGACTTCTGTTGTTGATCAAAAAGCTACAATAACAATTAGAATTAATGGAGAAACTAAAGGAGACACTGTAAACATTACTGGTCTTGATAAGCCTTACAATAATGTGGTTATTCAGGAAGGTGGTATTGTAACTCTTGTAACTGATGGTCCTCTAGATTATGCTGATTACACTGTTACTGTATCTTATGGTGGTAGTGATAACTTCAATGC
>CAJOJC010000005.1:55802-56356 GCA_905234775.1 uncultured Bacteroidales bacterium
GATTATACTATAACTGTTACTCCTGTAAACATTACATTTAAAGATGATGAAATCATTACTGTCACTGTTCCTGATGGTGCAACCAGTGTTTCCATTTGGGTGAACGGTACCAGAGTTGATAAGACTATTAGTGCTGGTACTACTGAGGTTGAGTTTGATGTAACTAATCTCGTTACTCGCACAGGTGTTTACTTCATCAACGCTACAATTAACGATGATAAGTATGATTCTAAAGTTGCTGAAAACATGTTTACTGTTATTCCTCGCCCGTCTGTAAAATTCGGGCGTAATCCAAGAGGAGGTGCGTTAAAATGGCAAAACTGAATGAGAACTATGAGATCATGATCGTTTTCTCCCTTAAAGAGGGCGAAGAGGGTGTTAAGGCTCTTGCCGAAAAGTTCAAGAATCTTATCTCGGAAAACGGTACTCTCGAAAGCTCCGATGAGTGGGGCAAGAGAAAGCTTGCTTATCCTATCAATTATGAGACTGAAGGATATTATGTGCTGTACAATTTCAGCAGCAAGCCCGATTTCCCCGCAGAGCTTGACCGTGTA